>CBDDQW010000001.1:0-163569 GCA_965232895.1 Dehalococcoidia bacterium
CTGCCGGTCGACACCCTGGGCTTCATGGCGGGCGCTTTCGACCCGGACGTTGACCATTGGCGGACCGCGCTACGGGAACATCTCCTTGTCGATCTGCTGCCGGATCCTTTCCTGATCGACGAGGTCAACGACGGCGTGGACGAAATGGCCGGCGGCAACGCGCCGGTACTGGACGCCGACGCCACCCTGGCGGACGTGCTCGATTTGGTGTTCTGGCTGGTGGATGACGTCACCGGCATAGACCTGGAGGCGGATTTCTTCGACCACCTGTCGGGTCAGGCCATCCTGGCGGTGCGGGACTTCGACTTCGACGCCGTGGCCGACGACCCGGCGGTCAACGCCATCGACGTCGTGGCGATGCTGTCCTACCGGGAAGACGCCAGGGACGGGCTTTCCAACACGATGGACGAGGTTGCCAGCCTGCTGCGGGACCACGTCGGTGTGGCGGCCGGTTCGGTTGATGTAGGCGCGGACGCCGACGCCACGGTCTTTGACCTCGGCCTGCTGGGAGCGCTGGTGGGTGGCCCAATCGGGTACCGTCCCGGTTACGTGCTGCACGACCGGTACCTGACCCTGGGCACTACCGAGAACGCGCTGGAAATGGTCGTGCAGCGGCAGAACGGGGAGGTAGAGGGCCTGTCATCCGATGCCGAGTACCGTCGGGCGGCGGATGGGCTGGGCAGTGGCGGGCAGTTCCTGGGCTACGTTGACGTGCAGCGCATCGTCGGGCAGCTGGACGCGGACGACCTGGATTTGGAGCAGGACCAATACGACCTGTTGCGCGACGGCCTTGGCGTAGTGGCGTTCGGTTCGTCCGTCGCCGAGGACTACAGCCGGGGCGCGGCAGTGCTGACGTTGTTCCCGGAGTAGCGTCCCCCGCTGTCCTCGATCACCATTTCCAGTAATCCCGGTTGGCCGACATCATGGTTGGTTCCGTTTACTTGTGCGTGATGGCCTTGAGGACGTCGGCAGGGCCACCTTGCGCCGCGCATACCTACTGAAGTGGTGGACGAGACGCTGGCTTGGCTGGCGGAATAACTGTTGGCCAGTGCCCGGCTGGCACCCTGAACTTAATACTTCACAAACGTATACAGAATCCAAATCGCAATGGCTACGATTATGGTTGCCAGTGTCCCGGTTACCACCCAAAATTTAACCTCTCCCAAGAGTGGAACATAGTGAGCCAACAACCAGCTTACGAAAGCCAGTGCCGTCCCGCCTGTAAGAAGGAGTAGGAAGGCAAATGCTCTCGTGAAAATTGGATTGGAAGGAGTAGGCTCGGTAAGAGCAAAAACAAGAGCCACGACCGGCAATAATATCGAGGCCATCATGAACAACAAGCATGACCGTCGGAATGTTTGCCTGGGTTCGGGGGCCAATGCTGCCCAAATCGTTGCTACGATCAATCCGACTATGAAAGCTCCCAGGATGATCGAACTGCGTCCGGGCAAACCATTGGAGAACAGACCGGCGTCACCAGCTAACAGTCCCGCCACCGGTAGCCCGCCAATAAATGCAAGGCCATATCGAACTGCCGCCCTATTGGCAATTCCCATCTGATCCCCCCTTCAGCCACCCTGCCATCGTGACTGCTGGTACTTTTGCGGGTCTCCTCGCCATGCGATGTACGATCGGAGAATGATCAAGGCAACAGTCGCAATCCCAAGCGATAGTACAACGTAAGCGAATTGATCGGCGGTGATGACGGAGGTTCCGTTGGTACCATTTGGATTCGGTTGGTCCCCCACATATCGGCCCCGCAGGGTTCCGTTCACTTGTGCGTGATCACGCACGTGAGAGTTGGGCATCTTAATCAACTGGGCCCGATCTTGCGGTTGTGCCACCAGTAGCACAGGGTGAACGTGGCTACCATGCTGATAGCGGCCATCGCAACGCAGGCCGGCGGCGGGAAAACGAGCCAGTCGTAGAATCCGTTGGACGTGCTGTAAAACAGCCATGCGACGCAAGCCGCCGTGCTCGTCGCGGCGCCGGTGAGCATGGCTTCTTTCATGCTGATTCGGCTCATGATGTGCACGCACGCCCAAGCGGTCAGCATTGCCGGAAGGACGGGTATAACGAGGCCGAACAGGATGTATCCAACGATGAAAGCCTTTGCCAAATCGGATGAATCAATCAGCATGAGCCTTTCCCTCCCCAGCCGGGGGAGCAATGCTCAGGCCGGGAGCGCAGTGCTGCGCTCCCGGCCGATAGCTGCCGTGTTAGATTTCTACGGATTGACTTTCACATGGTAGATGTTGAGCAATTCCCAAGTGTAGTAGTCGTAAATCTTGATCACACCTTCTGCTGCCGCGCATCCGATGATGTCGGTTCCGCTTTTGGCGTCAGCTGGGGAAACGGCTCTGGGACATGTACGTGGCGGCATCGCAGAAACCCCGATTGAACAGGCTTGCTCATGATCCGGGGGACGGTATCATGCCATCACGCACAAGCAAACGGAACCGTCACCGGAGTTCGTCATAGGCGTCGCCCAGGACGAACGCGCCTCTGGCTTCGGTGTCTTCGATGTCGATGTCGCTGTGGGTTTCCAAGAATTCGGCTATCTCGTCGTAGTCGGCGGCGGCGGTCTCTGCTGCGTACTCGCTGCGGAACAGAAGGGCGACTTCAAGCTTGATTTCCTCGACGGCTGCATCGTAGTCCACGATGGCGTATCCGTAGCCATCGCAAGAGGACACCTGGCACGAGCCGCGCCCGGCTGCATATGCTACATAGCCCCCGTCCAGTCGGTCCAAGATTTGTTTTATTACGTGGTCTTGGTCAGATCGCGCTAATGAGCCAGTCTCATTGTAGAGGTTCTTGAGCACACCCTCCGTTTCTCCTTCCGAATGGGATATGACGACATACCCTTTGAGCAGGGCCACAGTACGGCCGCCGTCCACATTTTCCCAGATTTCGTACCCCCGATAGGTCCCTTCCTCACCGTCCTGATTCTCAAATTCGTCCCTTACGGTGTCAAGGTCGAAACTGCCTTGCAGGATGATAATCTCTTCTCCGCTCTGGTCAACGGCAATGACAAGCTCGGACAGCTCTTCGGGAAGTATGCCGGCGTCATCCAGGTCAATGATGTCGTCAATTTCAACGTATTCTGCAAGGTCTTCTTCCAAAACCTTTTGGACGTCCAGGCGGATTACAGTGGCGGTGTCTTCTGGTGCGAGGTCCAGTACCGAAATGGGTTGCGGATTGCCGCCTCCGATGATGCCGGTGGCAGAGAGGACAGCCAGCGCGATGAGGGCCACTGCCACCACGCCGGCACCGGCGCCGGCGATGATGAGATACAGAGTCGGGATGCCTTTGATAATTCCGACGATTTGGGGAGTGTACTCGGCGGCGGCGGCTTTGCCGATGGTCACCCAATGGAGGGCGAAAGCGGAGGCGGCGCCAGCGGAGGCGTTGATTCTGTCGCTGACCGGAGGAGCCGGGGTAGAGGTGGTAAGTGGCGTGGGGGCCGAGGCTGATCCCTGCATCGATTCGGCGCCGGCGGGAGCAATGTCAATATGGATGCCGGTGGCGGCGTCGCCATCCGGCACGAAGTCCACGCGCATCCCCTGTTCAGGGAATTCGCCGCCTCGCCATTCCGGGCCGGCGAATGAGTATCTGTTGCCGTCGTTACCCGCGATCACACCGGAGTTGGTTTGGAATGAGAAATTCAGGATGATTCCCTTCATATTATTCACCTATCGTTTGCGTACAACCAGCGTACCTACCATATGGTCGTGAAGGGTGCGGCGCCGTTGGTCTGACAGCATCATGACAAAGGAGATGATGCTGGCGAATGGAATAATGAAACTGCTGAGAAACCTGCATAAAGTGCGCCCCACCATCAGGCCGAAACCGGGCGGGCTGCCGTCGCGACGCACCACGCGTATCCCCAGCAGCGCTTTCCCTGGCGATTGACCGGATCGGCCTAGCACAGCTGCAATCACCAGCCAGATGAGCAAGCCGGTACCCAGGGTGAAAATCAGGAGCAAAGAATCGAAGATCCAGGCGACAATGCGACGCAGCGGACTAGCGAATTCAACCTCTATACCTACTCGATCTACGGACGCTGCCACCGATGTGGCCGCGGCGGCCCTAGCCGTTGTCAAGGCATTGCCAACCGCAGCCACAGCATTGTTGCCTGCCGCCACAGCATTGTTGCTCGAAGGTGTGGGGAGGTTGGGAGAGACTGCGCCGTAGATGCCGGTGGCGGTGGTTCCCTTAGGGTCGAAATCCACGCGCATTCCACGCTGTGGCAGATCGGCTATCCGCCACTCCCCGTCAGTGAACATATAGCGATTGCCGTCGTCGCCAGAAATGGCACCGGTGTTAGTTTGGACCGAATAGGCCAGGACGTGACCGGTCATAACGTTCACCTGCAACGATATGGTGAGGCTGGGCAATGTTTCGCTGTGAAACCGGGACGTTGACTACCGGCTGCGCACCACCAGGGTGTTCACCATGCGGTCGTGAATGGCGCGGCGCTCCCCATCCGATACCATCATGATGAAGCTGACGATTACCAAGGGGAACCATGCGGTAATGAATTTGCAAAAGCCACGTCCGAACATCAAACCCCAACTGGCGGCGCTGCCGTCAACACGCACCACGCGAAGCCCCATGAGCTGTTTCCCCGGCGTTTGGCCCTGGGACATGACAATCACCAGCCAGATGAGGTATCCGATGCCCAAAGTGAGAACGGCGAGCACAGACTCCAGGAAATACGCAACAATGCGAAGCAATGGATTGGCAACTTCCATTTCCACCATTGCCGTCACCGGCGCTGCTGCCGTGGGCATGGCCATTGCCGTGCTGCGGGCAGTCGTTGTGTCTTCGACGGGCACCTCACTATAGATTGCGGTGGCGGCATTGCCTGAGGTGTCGAAGTCCACTCGCGTTCCTGCTGATGGTGGTCCCAATTCCTGCCAATCAGCCCCGGTAAACGTGTAACGGTTGCCGTCGTCGCCAGAAATGAAGCCAGCGTTGGTTTGGACTGAGTAATCCAGAATCTGCCCGGTCATTGGCAACCTCCTTGCGATTTGTCAATGAGTGAATGTGGTGGACACCAATCAGGTGAAGGGGAACAGTTGGCTGACTATTGCCTTGTCGGTATTGCCAAAGGCTGCGCCGAGCGTCAGTCCAATGATGATGTTGACGACCGCTGGGATGCAACTCAGCGCGATGCCGGCGACGGCGAATCCTACACGCTGGCCTCGCTTTCTTCCGATTACCAGTCCGGCGGTGGACAGGGCAAATCCAGCTAGCATCAAAGGGAAACCGAGGATATAGGCTTTCTGAAAGAGAACTACCGCCAGAAGGGCGACGCACATCCCGAAAATGCCCAAGGTCGAAATGGGGCTGCCGAGCCCTGGCGAGCCGGTGTCCAGCGCGACCGCGGCCCGGGTCGTCGGGGCCGCGGTGTAAATTACGGTGGCGTCGCTGCCATGGGGCTGAAAATCGATGCGCATACCGGCACGGGGCGCACCGGGAATTTGCCAAGCGTCGCCGGTGAACGAATAGCGATTGCCATCGTCTCCCTCAATGAGTCCGGCGTCAGTTTGAGCCGAATATTCCAGAACCTGGCCGGTCATTGGCAACCTCCTTGCCGCAATTTCAGAAAAACAAGAGGAGTAAATCCAGCAGCGCTCCGAGAGGGCCGAGCAGTTCGTACATTGCGTTGACTGTCCTCTGTATGAAATTCTCAACGATGGAGACCACTATTGCGGACAGCTCCTCGAAAAAGCTCTGGGCGATGGAGGTCACCATTGCAATAGAGTTGTGGATGGTGAGGGCGATTGAGTTCAATATGACGCCGGCAGTGGCGAACCCCACCGGCTGCTCCCGCACTTTGCCTACTATCAGGCCTGCAACCGACAGCGCCAAACCCACCAGCATTAGCAACCAGCCCAGCGCAGGAACCCAAAAGAGCACTAAGGCTGGGAGGCCGATAATCATCCCGGCGATACCCAGGAAAGGCAGCGAAGTGCCGCGGCGGTTCGGCACTACTGACGCCGGAGCCGGCAGGGTGGTCCGGTTGGTGTCGGAGTTGGTTTGAACCGATCGATCCAGGTGCTGTCCGTTCATCGGTGCCTTCCTCGCATTACTTTGGATGGGGATGACGGGTGGAGTTGCGATGTTCGCCGGGCGAGACAGACTGAGCAGCAAAGAATCACGGTGGTCGTGGAATGGTTGTTGTTACAAAAATGAAAGCCGGTTCTAGAAGGGCAGAAGCTCGGAGAGGGCAATCTGGAGGACCCTTGCTAGCAGAATCACGAGTATGGCAATGGCAATATGAATAGCCAAAGGAATGGAGTTCAACACCACGGCTGCTATGGCGAGTCCCATCGGCTGCCCGTTCTGTTTTCCTATCACCAAGCCGGTGATGGAGATTCCCAGTCCTGCCATCATCATCAGCCAACCGAGCAAAGGAATCCAGAAGAGGAACAAAGTGGGGACGCCGATTATCAACCCAATGATTCCCATGACGGGAGATTGCCTGGCCATGCGCGGCGCCGAGGCCGCCTGTACGGTAATTCGTGGCTTCATCAATTAGATCCAATGACCGAGGTGAGGCAAATGCGTTTCAATCATCTTTTGCATCTGATAGCCTTCCCAGGTTGAACGCACACTCGACTTCGGCCTTTACACACCCCTGTCAGGGGGCGGAGTTACGCAGGCCGGAAACTCCGGCCATCATGGCGGCGCAGAGCGTCGCTATTCCCCGGAAGGGCTGACCTGAATTTAAATCTGCTGCTGAACACTGTTCTATCCCCTGCTTTCCGGCGTGGTAATCACGCTATGGGACACCAGCATTACTATAGGCACATCCGGTCGTGGCGCCGCTGTATGGGTATACACGGATATCTCGATCAATGGACCGAGCCGTTCCCGAGTTCAGTTGATTGTCTGCTTTTGTTTCGTATCGGTCAAGATCATATCGATAACCAAAACGTAACATGCTCCGGCGAGGCAACAGGCGTCTGTGAAATTGTCGTTGTCCAACGATTCTGTCCTGCTGGATGGAAAGCGAAAAGCGGCCGTCTTGGCTGTCGAGACGTTGCGATAGTCAGGCCGCCGCTGATAACCGGCAAATATTTGCTGTCGCTCGCTTGGCATAAATACCGGAAAGACGCTGTGTTTCTGTGTGGCAATGCGCCTCAGGAGACGGCATTGATGATCAACCGGCAACGCATGGTGAAGGAAGCTGCGCGGCAGATGAGAGCCGACCGACGCGCCAGGCAGATGCGCAAAAGCCGCCGGGCCTCCCGAATCATGCACACGGTGTGGCTGATGGTGGGAATCATCGCCGCCGCGTACTGCCTGTACGCGTACGCCGTCTGGAGCGGCAGGCTGTAATCTCACGATTCAGAACGCGGGTCGGGTCGGCCTCGTTGGCGCCGAAATCAATGGGTCCGGCGTCGCCTTTCTGCGCATCGGGAGTCGGTGAGTTGCTGGCAGTCAAAAGCAAAGCCCCAATGACTGCCAGCAGTTGTGAGTTTTCATGGTCGGGGAGTGTTGGGAAAGTTCAACGCCGGCGACCGCCAGCGTCCGTGCTGCGGATGTCGTCTTCTCATAGGTCGTTGGTTAGCGGCCATCACATCGCGCGACTTTATGGTCTCGGTCGGCGACCCCCTGGGATCCCCTGCAATCCCGGGAGTCGTCAATTTTCAACGCTCCCGATTGCGATCATTGACGGTCACTCCTGACCCGGCGTTCTGACCCCGCGCCCGGGACCGGCTTACTCGCCCGGTGTTCTGGCGTCGGGCCGCTCCATGCGGTAGCCGACCCTGGGCTCGGCGAAGATGTACCTGGGGTTGTCGCCGTCCTCGCCCAGCTTGCGCCGCAGCCGCATCAGGTGGGTGCGAATCACCCTTGGGGTTCCGGGCTTGGTCTGGCCCCAGACCCGTTGCAGCAGGTGCTGGTGGGTCAGCACCCGTCCGGCGTGGATTGAGAGCTCGCGGAGCAGGTCGTACTCCACGGCCGTGAGGCGCACCGGCTCGCCGGCCACGCTCACCAGCCGCTGGGCGTAGTCGATGGTCAGCTCGCCCCGCACGTAGGGTTCCGACGGCGCCAGCCGGCCCGGGCCGGTGCGCCTCCGCAGGGCCGCCTGCACTCTGGCCGCCAGCTCCGTGGGCGAGAAGGGCTTGACGATGTAGTCGTCGGCGCCCATCTCGAAGGCTCGGGCAATCACCTGGTCCTGTCCGTAGCCGGACAGGAAGATCACCGGCACGTCGGCGATGCGGAGGATGTCCTGCATCAGTTCGATGCCGTCGGTTCCGGAGAGCGCCAGGTCCAGCAGGACCAGATGGGGCTGCTCCCGTTCCATCAGCGAGGGGGCCTCCTGCGGGTCGTCGGTGGCGGTTACCTGGTATCCCCCTTCCGTGAGGGCGTCCCGCACGAACCGCAGCGCCTGGGCGTCATCGTCCACCGCCAGGACGCGGACGCGTTGCCGTCCGCTCCGGCCGGAGTGGTCGGCATGGCTGGCGATCTCCTCTGCCGCGGGCAGGGTGAAGGTGAACACGGCGCCCCGGCCCGGGCCGTCGCTCTGGGCCCGGATGCGGCCCCCGTGGGCCTCGACGATCCCCTTGCAGACGGCGAGACCCAGACCCGCCCCCACGCCGTCACCCTGATCGCCCTCGGCGCGGAAGAACCTACGGAATAGGTACGGCAGCCGCTCCGGCGATACCCCCACGCCGTCGTCGGACACCGAGATTGCCACGTGGACCCCCTCCAGGGCGGCGCTCACCCAGATGGTGGACGACTCAGGAGAGTGGCGGGCGGCGTTGGCCAGCAGGTTGGTCAGCACCTGCTCGATGCGCCGCCGGTCCGCCAGCGCCCGGGGCAACTCCGGCCGCAGGTCGATGGAGACGTTGCTCCGGCCCCCGCCATTCTGGAAGAGGCCCACGGCCCGGTCCACCAGCACCGCCACGTCCGAGGGTTCCGGGGAGACCGACAGGACGCCGGCGTCGATGCGGGCCGCATCCAGCAACTCCCCGATCAGGTCCAGGATGCGGTCGGCCTGGCCGTCGATGATGCGCAGGAACTGTTGGGTCTCGGCGGCGTCCAGCGCTGACGGCGCGCGCAGCAGCGCCGCCGCTGACCCCTTGATGGAGGTGAGCGGCGCCCTCAGCTCGTGGCTCACCGTGCCCAGGAACTCGGCCCGCTGCCGCTCGATCTCCTCCAGGGGCGTCAGGTCCTGCAGGGTAACCACCACGGTCTCGATGGCGCCCTCATCGGATAGCATGGGGGTGGCGTTGATCAGGGTGGTGACGCTGCGCCCGTCGGGGACGCCGATCACGATCTCCTCGGCCCGCACCGTCTCGCCGGTGGCCAGGGCGCGGGTCAGGGGAAACTCGCTCAGGGAGATCTCCCGCCCGTCGGCCCGCCGGAAGCTCACCACGTCCAGCAGCAGCTCCGCCGTCTGGTCCGGGTCCCGCAGGCTGTCCACGATCCGTCTGGCCTCCCGGTTGAGGGACCGCGGCGCGCCCGTTACGGCGTCAAAGACCACCATGCCCACCGGGGAGGTGTTGACCAGGGTTTCGAGGTATTCCCGGCCCCGCCGTTCCTCCCGGTAGCGCAGCGCGTTGGCGATGGCCAACGCCGCCTGGGCGGCGAACAGCGCCAGGGTCTCCTCGTCGTCCCGGGTGAACTCCCCGCCGTCCCGACCCTCGTATTGACCCTCATCCTGACCGGTCTTGCCCGAACCCTCTTTGCCTGCCAGGTAGATGTCGCCGACGTGGCGGCCCAGCAGACGGATGGGCATTCTCAGGAAGGCCCCCACCGGTCCCAGGGGCGGGCCGATGTCCGGCAGGCCTGACGCCCTGGCGTACGCCGAGAAGTCCGCCACCCGCAGCGGCTCCGGCAGCCCGCTCAGGTAGGCGAAGAACTCCAGACCCCCGGGCAATTCCACCACCAGCCGGCACTCCTCCGGCGTCAGGCCCGAGGTTACGAACTCCCACAGCTGGCCCCGTTCGTCCAGCGCGGTGATGCCAGCCGTTCGGGCCCCGGTCAGCGCGCGGGCCCCGTCCACCACTCCCTGCAGCACGGCGCTGGGTTCCAGGTCCTGGGTGATGCGCCGGCTGGCCTCACTCAGCAGGGAGAGACGCTCCCGCAGGGCCCGGTTCTCCCTGAGCAGCTCGTCGGAGTTCATCTCGTTGTCTTGCCTCCTCTGGACTGCGGGCCGCGGCGCCGGATGGAACGCTGGAGCGCGGGTTCCGCTCGGCGCTTGAGCACGTCCGTGCGCAGCCTGGGGGATGTTATCGTACCGTTATCATAGCTATGTTACCATATCGTTATCTATACTGGCTTGACTGTGATGATAGGATGTGGGCCATCAACCACGCGCGTGAACGATACGGTCCGTCGGTCGGGATATCTGCGTCCACCAATTCAGCGACAGACCAACCAGTTATTCGCCTGCCGCAACGGAGGCGCCCCATGCCGTGATTGCCGCGCCGGAAAGTAGGGATAGTACAGTGCTCAGCAGCAGGTTCAGTTCGGCTCGGCCCTTCCGGCGAGTAGCGGGGTTTGTTGTCGCCGTCGCATGCCCGTGTCGGGCCCCGACTAATGCACCTCAAAAGCCACGCTTGAGCATTGTTCAATACTGCGCGCTGATTTGCCTGCTGATTGTCTTCGTGGCGGCTTGCGGCTCGCAACCGACAGCGGCTCCTATGCTCACACCTGCGCTGACAGACACCACGCGGCTATCTGACGCGGCGGCTTTATCTCCAACCGCGACGCTCACGCCCGTATCGACAAGCGCTACGCTTGCTTCGACGGCTGCGCCGGCGCCGGTCACCACGGTAACGCCCACGCCGATAGTGACGCCTACCATTACGCCAACGATTGCGGCTACACCCACACAGGCGCCGTTGGGGGTCAGTGGATATTTGCAAAAATGCGAGATCGAGCTCGGGCCGTTGACGGCGAAATTGAACGATATTTTCGAGAGTGTGGACACGGATGCTACCGGCGCCGAAGACATTACGTGGGGAGAGCTTGCAGCGCTGTCCGACGACCTCCTCACATCGTACGCCAGACTGGCTCCGTCTCGGGAACTGAGGGAATACCACGGCGCCAATTTGCGGCTCGTCAAGGCTTTTCACGAAAATGCTCTAGCGCGTCCTAGTGGAGAGTCGTTCATCGCAGATTTTACGGTTCTTCTATTGGAACTGATAGCCGAACTCTTCGAGGTCGGTTTCGATGAGAGCAAGACCGAAGAGGAAAAGGACCTGCTGATGGAACAGCTGAGCAATGAGAAGCTCGCTGAATTCTTCGGTCCCGAATTCTTAGCAGCGTCTCAAGCGGTAGATGGGGCGTTAGAGTCGCTTTCCGCAGAGACCCGGTCCCTCGTGGCAGCCTCATCCTGTTATTCCTCCTTGCTCGATGAGGAACAAGGCACCGATGCCACGCCGACACTGGAGCCCACTTCCACGCCGACGCCCTCGCCCACAGCCGTGCCGACACCCACAGTCGCAGTGGACCGGGCTGCGCTGATCGCCTTGTTCAATAGTACGGGCGGACGGAACTGGGCAGTCAACACTAACTGGCTGAGTGATGAGTCGATTGGCGAGTGGCACGGTGTGTACACTGACGATAACGGGCGCGTCATCGGGTTGAATCTTTATGACAACCGTTTGAGTGGGGAGATAACTCCAGAACTGGGAAGCCTTTCCAACTTGAGGGCGCTGCAGCTTGCGAAGAACGACCTTACCGGCAGGATCCCCGCGTCGTTGGGCCGCCTCACCAATCTCTGGCAACTCTCGTTGGGCGGCAACCGGCTGGAAGGAATCATTCCATCGGAACTGGCCAGTCTTCGCAACTTGGGGATATTGACCCTAGAGCAAAACAATTTGACCGGCAGCATACCTACGTGGCTGGGAGGCTTGCCGCACCTCCAGGAACTGGCTCTCGGCAGCAACCAGATGGAGGGAGACATTCCGCGAGAACTGGCCCATCTCTCTGGCTTAACGACGCTGACTCTCGAAGGGAACCGTCTGACTGGAACTGTGCCTACGTGGGTGGGGGGCTTCACCAACCTGGAGGTGCTTTTGCTGGGCAACAACCAGCTGACGGGAAAGATGCCTGCGGCATTAGGCGATCTCTCCAACCTGGAATGGCTGGACCTCGGGTTTAACAATCTGACCGGACCCATACCGGATGGCTTGGGCGAGCTGACCAATCTGAAGCTCCTCGGTATTGCCAGCAACCGTCTGACCGGACCCATACCGGATGGCTTGGGCCAATTAACCAACCTTCAAAGTTTGTTTTCTTCAGGCTAACGAATTGAGCGGGTGCGTTCCTGCCGGGTTGCGAGACCAGCTGAATATGGAATCCTCCAATCTTGGCGACTTGCCGTTCTGCTAACGCGAATTAGTCGCCACTCGTAGCCGCCAGACAAAAGTCCCCAATTGGGCGCATTATGGCGGGCATAGGGGGCTGCCGGTCCGATGACCAGCAAGAGCGGGCACCGGCGCGCGGAAATACTGATAGCCGAAATTGCTCAGGTACCTGAGCATCTACAACTTATAGGATGATGTGCGTCGGACTGGCGTTGAAGGGACCTGGATCATCGCGCGATGATGGCGCCACTCGCCAGAACGCCGGTTAGGGTACTGGTTTCGGATGCTCAATTTCCTGCGGAGTTTGAACCCATGGCCGAAGTGTGTGGTCTGCGGAAGACCGGCCCCGGTTGGGTCCGGACTTTGCCTGTCCCACCGGGACCGGATTGACATCTCCCATACCGAAGACCACACCGCCTCACGTGCCGGATCTGAATCTGGAGAAATTGGATTGACAGCAGTCAACTGCCCGTTCTGCGGGACCCCGAACTCTCGAGTGGCTCCGTTCTGCACCAATTGCGGCAGCGCATTGCCCATGCCAGGAGAATCGGATCGCGAGCAATCCGAGCGGGGTGCAGAAGCCGTGTCCCGGGAGGACCTGCAGGCCGAAATCAACGAGTTACGCGCCGTCCTGCGAGATGCCTCCGGCCGCCTGCTTGATATCCAGCGCCGCATCAATCGACTGGATCCTGAAACGGAAACTGCGACGCCACGGGCGACGGGCGCTACTGCAGAGCCTTCCCAAGCCGAACTGGAACCGACTGGAGCCGATCAGGAAAGGGCAACAGTTGGCGCCGCACCGGCTACCGTGAAACCGACTCCTGCGGTCGACCCTGCGCCACAAACTGTCCCGTCGTTCGAGATTGAACGGGACACGCCGGACGATGGCAGGGGATGGCCCGTCTTGAGCCCGTCCTTCGACTGGGAGCGCCTGCTGGCCCGAAACTGGTTCGCCATCATCGGAGCCGTGGCCCTGGTCGTGGGCATCGGCTTTTTCCTCAAGATGGCTTTCGACAACAACTGGATCGGCGATACCGGGCGCATCGTCCTGGGCGTTGCGCTGGGGTTGGCCCTGCTGGGCGTGGGCGAATATGCCCAACGCCGGGTCCCCGTCTGGGCGCAGCCCGTGACGGCGGCCGGCACGGTCATCCTGTACCTGTCCATCTACGCCGCGTTTGGACTGTACCAGCTGATCCGTCCCGACGTGGCCCTGCTGTTCCTGGCCCTGGTGGTGGCGCTGGCCGCTCTCCTGGCGCTGCGGTACGAGTCCATCATCATCGCGCTGCTGGGCATCATCGGCGCGTTCCTGGCCCCGGCCCTGCTCGGCGCGGATCTGCCCGACGTCCGCCTGGCCTTGGCCTACATCCTGGTGGTCGACGCCGGGATACTGGCGATTTCCACCTTCCGCAATTGGCGGTGGTTCAACCTGGTGGGTTGGACCGGGACCTACGGGGTGTTCTTCTTCTGGACCAGCCGGTTCTCCGATTACGATCCCGTGATGGCACAAATCGGACTCACCGGTATGTTCCTCATCCTGGCCGCAGCCACCAGCCTGTTCCATTTGCTCTGGCGGCGCATGCCCGGCATCCCGGACCTGGCGCTGATGACCCTGAACGCGGTGGCGTTCTTTGCCCTCACCTACCACGTTCTCTGGGACGACTACCGTGAATGGTTCGGCCTCATCGCCGTGGGTCTCGCCCTGTTCTACGCGCTGGTCGGATTCGTCGCCATCCGCCGGCCGTCCACACCCGCCGAAATGGCGCTCTTTGCCCTGCCCATCGCCATCGTATTCCTCACCATCGCCGTACCGCTGCAACTCAGCGGTGTTTGGATCACGGTGGCCTGGGTGGCCGAGGGCGCGGCGCTGGTGGGCACTGCTTTCCTGCTGGGTCGGTGGCAGATGCGGGCCTTCGGCCTGGGCGTACTGGTGATCGGCCTGGGGCATCTGGTGGTGATCGACCTGCTGTGGCACGGCGGTCGGATCGACCTGGACACCTTCGTCCCCATCGTCAACGAACGGTTCCCCATCATGGCGGCCGCGGTCGTCGCCCTGTACGCGTCGGCGTTCCTCTACCATCACTACCGTGAACAGCGGGAGCGGTGGGAGGAGTACGTGCTCTGGCCGCTGCTGGGCATCGCCAACGCGCTGACCGTCACCGCGCTGAGCCTGGAACTGGTCAGCTATTTCGACAGCCGATCGCATGCCGATGCGGGCGCAGCCTACCGTTCGGCGGCTCAGGCGACCGATAACGTCAAATACCTGTCCCTCACCGCGCTCTGGGCGATATACGCTGCCATTCTGTCGGCGGTTGGGCTGTGGCGACGCTGGCACCTGGTGCGCTGGGCAGGGCTGGCGCTTTTGGCTTTGGCGGTTTTCAAGTTGATCGCGGTCGACACCATCGCGGTGATACCCGTCGCAGTGGGTTTCATACCGGTGCTGAATCCTCATTTCCTGACCGGTGCGCTGGTCGTCGCTCTGGCGTCCGTCCTCGCCTGGTGGTTCCGGCGTGAAACGCCGCGCTCGGTGGGATATGAACGCCACGCGTTCCTGGCACTGGTCGTATCGGCCAACTTCGTCGCTCTGTGGGTGTTGAACCAGGAGGTCATCCACTACTTCGACAGCCGAGCCGCCCAGCTTCAACCCCACCTGGGCGTCGAGTATGAGGGACGGGTCGCGATCAACGCCAAGTACCTGGCCATGACCTACCTGTGGGCCATATACGGCGCTGCGGTCATCGCCGTAGGCCTGTGGCGACGCATCCCGCTCGTCCGGTTGGCCGGACTGGCCATTCTCGGGCTGGCTGCGCTGAAGCTGATGGCGTTCGACACTTTCATGGCCGGGGTGGTTCCGGAGAGATTCATGCCGTTTGTCAACGTGCATTTCCTGGCGTTCGTGCTGGCAATTGCGCTGATGCTGGGGTTCGCTTGGTGGCACCGGCGCGCCGAACCCGAACCGAGCCGCTTTGAAACGTACGTCATTCCCGGATTGCTAGTGGCGGCAAATGTCGTGGCATTGTGGGGCCTGACCCTGGAGGCGGTCCGCTACTTCGATGCCCGGGCCGACCGTTTGGGCACCGACACCTTCGGCGCCCAGCAGCTCTCGTTGACCGTCCTGTGGGCGGTGTACGCCGTTGGGGTGATCGGCGCGGGCATCGCCCGCCAGTCCAGCCGCATCCGCCTGGCCGGCATAGCGCTCTTGGCGGTGCCGTTGGTCAAGCTTTTCGGGTTTGATGTATTCCTGCTGGAACGCGAATACCGCGTTGCTGCGTTCGTCACGCTGGGGGTCCTCATGCTGGGCACTGGCCTGGTCTACCAGCGGTACAGTCAGGCCGTCAGAGGTTTCCTCTTTGGGCAAAGTGCCTGAAATCCGTTTCCGGCTGTTTGCCATCGCCGCGGTCATCGCCGTCTTTTTGGCGGCAAGCGCCCTGTGGTCCCTGTCGGCAGCCTGGGCCGACGCTCCGGATGGACGATGGCAGTTCTTCAAGCCCATCATCCTGCCGGGCGATTTTCCGGGCGACCGCTTGGTGGAAGTCGAGGTGGACCCGGAGGTTTACGCCGAGGCTCAACCCGGCCTGGGCGACGTTCGCCTCACCGCAACCGACACCGACCGCGAACGCGAAATCCCATACCAATTGTTGGTTGAGGCAGGGGACCAACGGCGCGCGTCGGTCCCGGTCGAGATGCAGGACCTGGGGCATATCCCCAACGATCACACGTCGTTCGTCCTCCGTGTGGAATCCGAGGGGGACCTGCACAGCGAGGCGGAGATCCAGACCTCATCCTCCAATTTCCAAAGGCGCGTTGCCGTGTCCGCCAGCGATGACGGTGAAACCTGGCGCGTCCTGCAGGAAAACGGCGCTATTTTCAATTTGAGCATACCGGAGCGTGGTTTCTCCGCCGGCGATACCAGCGTCCGGTACCCGTCCAGTTCTGCCAGGTTTCTCAGGATCCAGATATTCGACGAGGACCAGGAGCCGTTGGCCATCCAGGGAGCGGTGGTCCTGTTTGCTCAAACGCTGGAGCCGCGCCGCCACCGTCTTCCCCTGAACATTGTCGAACGAGTCGAAGACCCCAAACGCAAACAGACGATTCTCCTATTGCGGGCATCCCACCCCGGGTTCCCGGTCGACACCATCAGCCTGGAAATTCCCTACCGAAACTTTTACCGGGAGGCCATTGTGGAAGGGAGTTACGACTCCATCTACTGGATTCCCCTGCAGTCCGGTGAGATTCTCTACGACTTCGATACTCCGAAGTTCGTGGGCGACGATCGGGAATTGCAGTTCGGAGAATCCAGGTACCTCCACTATCGGATCACCATCTTCAACGAGGACAATCCGCCCCTGCCGGTGGAGAGGCCGATGGCCAGCGGTTTCGCCCGAAAGTTAGTCTTCACCGCCGCCGCCGGTGAGACCCATCGTCTCTACTACGGGAACCAGGAGGCATCCGCACCGTCATACGAGCTGGAGAAGCTGTTCCCCTACCTGGTCACCGAGGATCTGCCAGTGGCCCGGTTGGGCAACCATGAAGTCAACCCCGCGTTCGATATTCCTGAGCCCCCGCCCGAGGTCGTGCCCTTCACCGAACGCTACCCGTGGCTGCTCCCGGGAGTCGTAGCGGCAGCTGCCCTGCTGGTCGGACTGTTCCTGGCCAGCCTGATACGCCAAGTGCGAGGCCGCCTCCGGCCCCCGGAGTGAGAGGTCAGATCCAGACAAACTGGGTGACTTCAGGCTGGTGCCTCGTTGCTTGGATTGGGCGCGGGCACCTGCAACGTGCTGCTTTGCGCTAATTCGTGCGGATTGTTCTGCGCGGCATTTCGCCGAGCCTAACACGGCTCGCCGGGCATCAATCGGAATACCCGCATTGGCGGCAAGGTCTGTTGATCGGGTTTGTGGCGTTCGCGTCGCACTACTTTGCGTTTTGGTCCAAACCATCGAACACCGCCGATGATCCGACAATAACGGGTCGATTCTGGCAGGTGGCAGGATTGTACTCTAGGGGGAGTGATGCCGGTTGAGTGTGCGATAGACGGCAGGGCAATCGCGTATTAATCATATTTTTAGAAATATGCTAACGTGTTGCGATCCGTTGGACTATGTGAGGGCAGATGGGCATGGCACAACCACCCCAGGCAACTATTCTCGATCATTTCGCTGAGCTGGACGACCCACGGGTGGAACGCACGCGACGCCATAAGCTGGTGGACATCTTGGCCATCGCCATTTGCGCCACCATCTGCGGCGCCGATTCCCTGCGGCGCCGATTCCTAGGTCCATATCGAACTCTTTGGCAAGAGCAAGCTGGCCTGGTTTCAGAGTTTCCTGGAGTTGCCCTGGGGCATCCCATCCCACGACACCTTCGGCGATGTCTTCGCTCGCCTCGACCCAGCGCAGTTGCCGGACTGCGTCGTGTCGCGGACCCAGGCCATCGCTGAGTTGCTGTCCGGCGAGGTGGTTGCTATTGACGGGAAGACGGCCCGACGGTCCTATGATCGGGCGGGGAACAAGGGCGCCATACACCTGGTCAGTGCCTGGGCTACGCAGAACAACCTGACCTTGGGCCAGGTCAAGACTGAGGAGAAGTCCAATGAGATCACCGCCATTCCCCGACTCCTGGAGATGCTGGAGTTGAACGGTTGCATCGTCACCATAGATGCCATGGGTTGCCAGCGGGAGATTGCCCAGCAGATCACCGACGGCGGGGCCGATTACGTGCTGGTGGTGAAGGAGAATCAGGGACAGTTGCATGAGGGCATTCGAGACCTGTTCGAGGGCGCCGCGGCACTGGGTTTTGATGGTGTGCCCTACGACTACGCTGGGAGCGTGGACAAGGGACACGGACGGGTGGAACGGCGGGAATGCTGGACCATCACAGAAGCAGACTGCCTGGATTATCTGGACCCCCAGGGGCAATGGCCGCAGCTGAAGGCGGCCGTCAAAGTGGTGGGCCATCGTGAGACCACAGCCGGCGGCACCAGCCAGCCCCGCTACTACACCAGCAGCCTCTCGGCCCCGGCGGAACAACTGCTGGCTGTCATCAGAAGCCACTGGGCCATCGAAAACTCCCTGCACTGGACCCTGGACGTAAGCTTTCGGGAAGACCAGTGCCGAGTGCGCAAGGATCACGGACCGCAGAACCTGGCCACGCTGCGGCAGATTGACCATAACCTTTTGAAAAACGAACGAACCCTGAAAGTGGGCATCCAGGGCAAACGGCTTAACGCCGGATGGGATGACGGCTACCTGCGCAAGGTCCTCCTCGGATAAGACGCGATTGCCCTGCCCGAGAAGTCCCCAAAATAGCGATTTTTCGTGCAAGGCCAGTCAAACCAGCTTTTTCAGCGGCTATTCGACGAAACGGAATGCCAGCAACCTTCGCCACTGTTTACTTTGAATCAGCTCCGAGATCTGCCGGCGAAAACCGAAAAGATACGTCGCCCCAGCTAGAACGGCTATTAGTATGCTCAACATCACCATCGGCCATTCGGTTCCGACGATGATCAAAACTGCGCAGACGAGCACGTATCCCGTAGCGGCGCCCAAGACCACGTTGCGAAACAAGATCATGACCAGGGCGATGGGAATGAGGCAGACCGCGGTGACAGCGGGAAACAAACCCAGCGACACGCCCATCAGTACCGCCGCGCCCTTGCCGCCCCGAAATTGCAGGAAAACGGGCCAATTGTGGCCGATCAAAACCAGGGGAGCGGTAGCGAATATGGTCCAATCCGGAGTGTCCATTAGAGACGGGATCACGACGGCCATCACGCCCTTCCCGACGTCCAGGGTCAGAACTACGAGCGCGCCCATCATCCCAAGGCGGTGATAGGTGTTGAGCGTTCCCGCGTTGCGGCTTCCCGTTAGTCGCACGTCCTCGCCGGTCTTGAAACGCACCAGAAAGTAAGACGGCGACACCGACCCCACCAGATATGCGGCCACCGACAGCATTATCCCGATTAGAGTTTCCAATTCTCCTCCAGTTGGGCGCCGATCGGGCTCGAAGGTGATTTCCTGGCCCCGCCCTGGACCGGGTGGCTGTGTGAGTTGGGCTCGGCGACCACGCTCCACCACGGTTTCCAACAACCCAGGTGTTAGCGGTTTGCCGAGCCTCTGCCCCTACCATACAAGGTGTTTGCGACGGTGAGGCCGGCTGCGCCCAGGCCAGCACGACGACCATCAGCAGCATCAGAAAATAGGCAGCGGGGCTTCAGAAACGGCAGTCGGCGGCTCATGAGGTCGCCCACGTTGCATGGGTCGCAGTCATCGCTAGGGATTGTAAGCCCAAATCCACAGAAAAGGTCTGGCCACCGCGAGGAAGCCAGGGATGAGAGGAGCCGGATCGATGCGGCGCGACCTTGACCCGCTCCAATCCGGCTGGGCACAGGGTGTGATAGCCACGCCAAGGGGATGTTGACGGACCGCGGCGCCAGCGACGGGTGAGATCAGCGGGCAGATTGCAGCAGGGGACACTCGGGAACCGGCCTGGCGCAGATCTGCGAAGCAGTTAGGTGGTCTGGCGGACGGGTCAGACGCCGTTGGGCGATCAGGAGGGTAGTGGTGGGGCGCGCAGTCTCGCCCAGCGCGCTGCTAAATTGGTTCTGCCAAGGCCACCCTCTGGGGAGATACAGCTTGAGACGGCGGGCCGAGTGGGTGATGCGTCCGGGGATGGAGAAGAAGCATCGTCGGAGGGTCTTGGTGGCCATCACCGACTCGCCCAGACTGATGCGCGTTGTCCAGCGAGCCGGATTAAGGGCGATGACCCCGTATCGAGTACGGGGCAGGCTCTGTATGGCCAACCAGCCGGCATTGGGGAAACGCCCCGGTGCTAATCTGGTACATTGCGCCGGTGCTATTTGGACCGCCTCCGGAGTGCGATGATCGACACGGGACAATCGGCGGTGCGCCTGCCGCTGGTCAACAAGCTGCTTTTCGCTGCCGACCACGTCGGGTTGCAGTCGATGGGGTATTTCCGGCAGCAGTGGGTGCTGTTTTTTCTGGCGCCGCCGGCAATGGAAGGAGTGAGCCGGATTCCCGACGTGACGCTGCTGGGGTTTGATATTGACGCACGGGTAGTGGCCGGGATTTTGATCTTCGCTGGGCGGTTCATCGACGCGTTCACCGACCCGCTGATTGGCTGGTGGAGCGACCGGACGCGGAGCCGCTGGGGGCGCCGGATTCCGTTCATCCTGTTCAGCACGCCGTTTTACGCGGTGTTCGGAGCGCTGGTATGGTTCCTGCCTGCGGAAGGCGGCAGCTGGTGGAACGCGCTGTACTTCGTGCTGATGCTGGAACTGTTCTTCACGGCTACGACGATGTCCAGCGGCGCGCTGGAGGCGCTGGTGCCGGAGCTGACCAGGACGCCGCAGGACCGGATGAGCGTGGTGAGCCTGATCTTTCTGTTCGCGGTGGTCGGGGCTGGGCTGGGCCTGGTGATGGGCGGTTTCATCAAGGATGCCTACGGCATCCAGGTTGCGGGCACGGTTTTTGCGCTGATGGCGCTGGTGTTTCGCTACCTGTCCCTACGGGCGGTGTGGAACCGCGCTCCGCGCGACGTCACACCGGCGCAGGTTCCATTCTGGCAAGGCCTGAAGAGCACGCTGCGAAATTCGCAGTTCGTGGCGTTTCTGCCGACCTTCGTGATGTTCACCACCGGGGTCGGGCTGCTCCAGGGATGGGTTCCGTTTTTCGCGGTGGGAGTGTTGCTGCAGGACCGGGACGGCACGGCGTCGAGCTTTCTGTCGATGAGCGTCATCGCCGGCGTGGTGGTAGCGGGCATCGTCATCTGGGCGCTGTTCGCGGCGGGCCGGGTCACCAAACGGCGGATTTACGGCGTGTGCCTGGTGGTGAGCGGCCTGCTCTTCCCGCTGTTGGGACTGGTTGGTATGGCGCTGCCCGGCGGCCTGCTGGCCCAGGGGCTGGTGTTCATGTTCATCGCCGGCATGCCCATGGCTGCGGTGTTCCTGCTGCCCAAGGGACTGACCGCCGACATCGCCGACTACGACGCCCTAGTCACTGGCGAACGTCGGGAGGCGATGTTCTACGCGACGCAGAACTTCTTTGAGAAGGTGACCTACGCGTTGCCGCCGCTGCTGTTGAGCCTGGTGTTGCAGTTGGGGGATTCAGCGGAACATCCACTGGGGATACGACTGGCGCCTCTGCTGGCGGGCGCGCTGGTGCTGCTGGGATTTGCGCTGTGGCCCCGCTACAAGCTGCCCGATGCAATCAACCGGGAGACCGTCACGGCGGCGGGACTGCTGCGATCACCGGCCTGACGACGCCCAAATCTGACTGGGTTGTCCCTGCACGCCATCGCCAGAAACTTGGGATCGCACGAGACAACTGCGCAAGTACGCCTATGCTGTAAGTCCGCCTGCCAAAAAGCTGGCTATAATGCGGCCACCCACGCTCTGAGGACCCTTGCATGGAATGCCCAAACATTACCGTCGCGATGGCAACCGAATTGGATTTGGAATCCATCTTCCGGATGCGCCACGAAATCTACGCCACGGAATTAGGCCAACACGCGGAGAATGATAGCGGCAGACTGACGGACTCCTTGGACGCCTTCAACACTTACATCGTCGCGAGGGTCGAGGACGAGGTGGTGGGCTTCATCAGCGTTACCCCGCCCGACGGCGCCTCATACTCCGTGGACAAATATTTCTCGCGGCACGAAGTCCCGGTGCCATTCGACGATGGGCTCTACGAGTTGCGCATCCTGACCGTTGCCGAACCATACCGGGGAGGATTGGTCGCACCGGCGCTCACGTACGCGGCGCTCCGCTGGGTAGAGGAGCGGGGCGGCCGAGACGTCATCGCCATCGGGAGAGTGGACCTGCTCTACATGTACGTGAAGGCAGGACTTACTCCGACAGGCAAACGAGCGCAGTCCGGAGCGTTGACGTTCGAACTGCTCACCGGAGCTGTGTCAAACCTCAGTGGGCTGTTTTGCAAGCACGCCAGCCTGATGGAGAGGTTCGGCCAACGAATCGATTGGCGGCTCGACACTCCGGGCCAAGAGCGCCGAACCGCGTATCACGGCGGCGCATTTTTTTATGCCATCGGCAGGGAGTTCGACCATCTCGAGAGAATTGACGACATTATCAGCGCGGACGTTTTGGATGCCTGGTTTCCGCCATCTCTGGACGTTTTGCGGGCACTGAGCGAGCGTTTGGAGTGGACGGTCCGCACGTCACCACCCACCGGCTGCGAGGGACTGATTACCCGTATTGCCGCCGCCCGTGGCGTGGCGCCTGAAGCCGTGCTTCCGGGAGGAGGATCGTCCAGCCTCATCTTTCTTGCAATGCGCCAGTGGCTCACACGATCCTCTCGAACACTCCTCCTTGACCCCACCTACGGTGAGTACACACACGTATTCGACAATGTGATCAACTGCGCTACGACGCGGTTCCGCCTGGATCGGGAGGACGGTTACCGGGTAGATCTCGGGGGCCTGGAAACGGAGCTGGAGAAAGGGTACGACTTGTGCGTCATCGTCAACCCCAATAATCCGACCGGACGACACATCCCGCGCGCCGCCTTGGAAGATATGCTGAAGCGCGTGCCGGCGGAGACGACGATCTGGCTGGATGAGACGTATGTGGACTACGTTGGTGCGGACTCATCACTGGAGCGCTTCGCAGCGGCGAGTCGGAATGTGGTCGTCTGCAAATCCACGTCGAAAGCATATGCGCTCAGCGGACTGCGGGTGGATTACCTGTGTGGTCCGCCGCGGCTTATCGAACCCTTACGAATGATAACGCCGCCGTGGTCCGTGAGTCTGCCCGGGCAGCTGGCTGCAGTAATGGCGCTGCAGGACCCCGGGTACTACAGGATGAGGTACGCAGAAACACGCCGGCTCCGAGAAGACTTGGCGGGTGCGTTGTCGGATATCGTGGGCATGAACGTGGTCCCCGGCGTAGGGAACTACTTGCTTTGCCATATCCCACACGACGGGCCGAGCGCTGAACTCCTGCTGGAGGCTTGTCGAAAGCATAGCCTCTACCTTCGGGACGCTGGAATGACCGCGCCGACGCTCGGTGACCGGGCCGTTCGCATCGCGGTGAAGGACGCCGCAACGAACCGGCAGATCGTAGACATCCTGCAGCGGGTCATCAAGGGGCGGTGAACTTCGCTCCAACGAAAAGAAAAGCATAGCGATCGCCGCGCAGCCTGGTCCTATGGCTTCTTCGACCAAGCGCTCGGAATTGCGAAGGGTTTCGCTGGAGTCCTCGCCGGCAAACGTGCGAACCGCCTTCTCCAGCAGATTGCCGTCATACGGTGTTGATGCAATATCTGCAACCGATCAGTCCCTCCCTGACCCGTGACTCGCCTCCGGCAGGATCTCACCCCGCACGAGGTCGGTGTGGCACAGCGCATCGTATTACCGCCGTTCTTGTCGGTCAACGAATTTCCGGCCGCCACTCTCAGCTTCTGCCGGGTAAAGTCGACTTGCTGAAACCCGCCATGCTTCGCCCCAAACCATTACGTCGGGCAGCATGTCCGCGCCGATTACGAACCCAGGGAACTGATCACCGCGTTCCTGAAGTCGCTTTTCGATGACAGAGGGACCCAGAAATAGACACGGCGCCACCGTAACACGATAATAATCACTGGGGCGCCATCATCGGGCTTCGCAGAAAGCGAAGCGGAAGCCTGCCAGCATGAACTTACCCGCAGCCCTGCTCAAAACCCGCGCCGCGCTCCCCTGAGCAGAGAGATACCATCCGTCCACCGGAGCGCAACATACGGTTCAGGCGGTCCAGCCACCGGCTCACGGTATCACGAGGTCTCGCCATGGCAACCCTTCTCCCATTGCTGGAACGCGAAAGCCGACGGCGCAACCTGGCCGCGGCGGATGCAACGCTCACCGCAGCCACGTGCTTCATGCTGGTCAGGGATATGCCCTACCGGCGCGCCAGTTCCCGACAACCGGAAGCCATCATCCGGGAATGGCAGGGCACCTGCTCCGGGAAGCACTACGCGTTGCACCGGATCTTCGGCGAACTGGGCCTGGGGTGCCGGGTCGTCATGTGCACACATCGGTTCACACGGGACAACACCTCGCACTTCCCCGCCGAGCTGCGTGCGTTGGTGGAACGGGAACCGGTACCGGATGTCCACACCTGCCTCAAGCTCGAAGCCGACCGGGGTCTGATGGTGGTTGACGCCACCTGACCCAGCAGCACCGCGCCGCTGGGCATGCCCGTCAATCGACACTTCGAAGCCGGACAGGACATGACCATAGCCTGCGACCCGATTGACACTTACGAGGCGCCGGCAGGCCAGGACCCACAGGTCTTCAAGGAGCGGCTGATCGAGGAGTTCTGCGGCGCAGCCAGCCAGGTCAGGGACGACTTCATCGAGGGTATGAGCCGTTGGCTCAGCCACGCCACCAGATGAAGACCGCGGAGCCCGCCACGAGCAAGCTCTTGCTGCTGCGACAACGTGATATCCTGGGCCGGAATGCCCATCGGCGAGCCCGACTCCTGACACGATCGAAACGGCGATGACCGCATCCGGAGCGGCCATCCGACAGGCAATCACACGCGGATAAAAGTGGCCATCAATCGACGCCCCAGGCGGCATCCTCCCGCGACGGCCGTATGTCAACCAACCGGTCAAGGCCGCTGGTCCTGAACACGGACCGGACATCATCCGACAGGGAGCAGAAGATCAGGCCAGCGTTCCGGCCCCGGGTCCTCCTCGCCGCCTGCATGATCACACGCAGGCCCGCGTTGCTGATGTAGACCAGGTCCGTCATGTCGATGACCACGACCCCCTGGCCCGCCTCGATTGCGGCGTCCAGTTGGTCGTGAAAGGCCTGAGCGTCGACGCCAGCCAGCCGGCGCGGGGCCCGGATGACCGGAACCCGATTCTCGCGACCGATTTGCGTCACCATATCACCGCCTCTCCACACATCGTTATGTACACCATAACCGGCCGGTTGACCAGCGCGGGGACCTGTCCCGGGTACGGGGAGAGTTGACCGGGAATCTGATTGCAATACCGGCAGCAGATCCAGATCACCCGGAGGTGAGGACCATGCCCCGCTGCGTTGCCGGCACCGCCGGCCAGGATTGGCCACCACGTCATCAGGGCCGCGCCGGCGCCGGGCAGGTTGATGGGTCAGAACGTCGCAATCCACGCTGGCACACGGGCGGCCGGGCAACTCGGAGGTCCTGTTGAGCTGGAGCCGCGGAACCGCCCGGGAGAGCATAGGCGCAAAGTTATTCTGTGAATGACAATTCCGGCGGGCGCGGTACTGGGCGCCGCCTGCCCTGCGGCGGTCAACCCGACGCCGGCAGGACGAGGTTGCCGATGGGCGGCCGGTTCAGGCCCAGCGCGTTGCGCACGGTCTCATTGGCGCGCACCAGCCGCACTACCGCGGTGGGGAACTGCGGGTTGTTGTGGTTGACCACGTCGTGGCGCTCCACCACGCCGGCCTGCACCAGGTCGTCCACCATTTTGCGGCACTCGTATTCGTTCCAACCCATGCCCCATTCCAGCATCCACTGGTTGCAGAGCATGCTGTAGCCGACGAAGTTCATCCGTTCCTCGAGACGGCTCATTTCCGTGATGAAGGTATCGAGGGCCGCGTCGTCGCCTGATGACGACGCATCCTCCGGCGGTGCGTTGGTACTGACCTCCACGTCGCCGTGCTCGGCCAGGTGGATGCCCAGTTCCGCCTCCAGCGGGAACAGCGGGGCGGCGGCGAGCATCTCGCGGCCCACCGCCTAGCTGAAGGCGCACATTATGATCCGGCGGTCCCGCCCACGGGCGCGGTCCACCAGGACCTGGTAGTCCGAGTCGCCGGACCCCAGGATGATGAACCCACAGTCCTCAAGGTCGCGGACCCAGTCATAGACCTCCAGCAGGATGGACGGGTCGGACCGGTCCTTGCCGGCCATGGTGCGGGACGCGTGGTAGAGCGTAATGTCGGCCTCGGTGAACGCCCGGCCGTCCTCGGGCCGGAGGCTCCAGTCGCCGAATGCCTTCCCGCCCAGCACCTCGCCGAAGATCCGGCCCACGGCGGTCATCGCCTGGGCCACGGCCTGGGGCGTAATCTCCGCCTGAGCCTGTCTCAAAAGTCGGCGGCATAGTCGGGGTGTAGACTGTGTCGACATACCGTCACGGGAGGCGGGACGATGCCGTTACGAGACATGGATCGTGAACAGATGTGGCTGTTCCCGCCCACCCTGGATGACCTCTTACCTGAAGATCATCCGGCACGTTTCGTTGCTGAGTTCGTCGATGCATTGGGCCGGGAAGGATGGGCCGAGATGGGCGTGGGGATAGATGGCGATCCTCTGGGAGCTCCTGCTTATCATCCGCGAGCACTGTTGAGCGTATGGCTTTATGGGTTTATGACCGGAGTGCGCTCCAGCAGGAAGTTGGAGGCGGGGTGTCGGGATCAAATCCCCTATCTGTGGCTGACTGGGTGGCAGTATCCGGACCACAACACCCTGTGGCGGTTCTACCGGCGCCATCGGCAGGGTATGCGAACACTGTTCAAGCGCACGGTGCGAACCGCGGTGGCCATGGAGTTGGTGGACTTGGCGGTTCAGGCAGTGGATGGGACGAATTTGCCCGCTAATGCAGCCATGGACCGGACATATTCAGAGGAACAGCTACGCCAGTTGTTGGAGCGGGTGGAACATGCAATAGCGGACCTGGAGGCCCAGAACGAAACTGGGAAGGACGGCGTTGTGCCGCGCCTCCCGGCGCAGTTGTCCAGCCGGAAGGCACTGCGAGAGCAGGTCAGGCAGGCGATGGAGGGGTTGCCAAGCCGGCACCGGCCCAGCCGCTACAAGCGACCCAATCGCATCAATCTAACCGATAGGGACGCCCGATTGTTGAGGACCCGTCACGGGGTTTTACCTGCCTACAACGCTCAGGCGATGGTTTCACCGATGGACGACTCCAGGGGGTTCAACAGTATGCTGATCACCGCCGTGGATTTGGTGGACCAAACACACGAGCACGGCCAGCTGATCCCCATGATGGAGCGGGCTGAGGAAATCACCGGGACCAAAGCGGACATGACCTTGGCGGACTCAGGTTATTTCGCTGGCAGCGACTTGGAGGAATCGGACCGACGTGGGCAACAGGTGGTGGTGCCCGAAAAACGGCAACGGCATCTCGACGATCCGTATCACAAGGACCAGTTCGTTCACGATGGAACTACCGATACTTACACCTGCCCCCAAGGGCAGAAGCTCCACTTTTTCCGAATGCAATTCGTCAACCGGGTCTGGAACCGGGTCTATCGTACGTCGGGAGCCGTCTGCCGGCAGTGTCCGGCTTTCGGAGTGTGTACCACAGACGCTCGCGTGGGTCGCACCATGGCGATAGGTCTCTACGACGCGGTGCTGCGCCGCCACCGAGCCTGGATGTCCACCACGGCAGCCAAGGAAGCGTATCGACAGAGAAAACAACTGGTCGAGCCCGTCTTCGGCATTATTAAAGAGCAGATGGGCGCCCGGAGATTTCTGTTACGCGGCTTGTCCAACGTGGCGTCGGAATGGACTGCGCTAGCCACGGCATTCAACCTACGTACTCTCTGGCGAGCATGGCGCACCCAGCGCTTCCCTTTGCCGACCACCGGCTAACAGACCGTTGAGTTTCTTGGCCTGTGCCGATTGCGACCGACGGCCGCTCCCGGTATATCCCCGTCCAACTTGCGGAAACCGCACCAAAAAGATTGGCGCATTCATCTTCTCCTCTCGCTGATCTCTCCCCTGAGCAGCTTTTGAGACAGGCTCACGTGAAACATCCATCACACCTTCCATAGGCTGAAAATCAGCTCTATGAAAGGCGACGGGTGGTACAGTTCTCCACCGCCCAAAACTGTCGATCGGACCGCCCGCGGGGTACATTTTCTCTCCGTCCTTTATACCTGAGCCCTGCGTCGGAGAGGACGGCCACCAAAGCCACGTCAAACTTCCCTCGTTCCGCGGCCTGATCCGCCGTCTCGAAGCCGCGGCCGCGCCTTCGGGGCTGGACGGCGGTGAGGCGGACCATGGCTAGGACGTCGGCGGTGAGGGCGCCGGACTGGCGCTGGGGTTTCGAGAGCCGCCGGCCCCATCCTTTTGAAGAGGCGCGCACGCCCGGGTCCCGGCAGGGGGACTCCAGCTTCGCCCACTCGTGCGCTTTGGAGATGGCCGAGGTGGCCAGCCGAATGGTGGCGATGGATGTGATGGATGCGCCGGAGTTCGCCCGGGCGGCCACGTAGCGGGCCACGGTGAGGGGCTCGGCCGGCAGGGTGGAGAGACCCACCTCGCCGCACCAGCCGGTGAAGATGCGCCACTGGGTCCCGTAGACCCGGCGGGTGTTGCCGGCGAGGACCGACTCCAGGGATGCGGCGACGCCCTGATCGACGGCGGCGAGCTCGGGGAGAAACGTGGGCTCCCGGGGGACGATCTGCAGGTCTGTGGCGGTGGTCATCAGGGTATCTCCGGAGGCGGGGTTTTGGGGCGGATTGGGCGGGTAAAAGATGCGCGATAACCTGATTATCGCGCGGCGAACGGGCGTGCGCAAGTGGACCTCAGGACAGCTTTTTCACCGTCGTTTGCCTGACCACGGCGGGCCCAAAGGGGCCCCGATGACGGGTTTTCTCTCGCCGAACCCACCGTGCCATCCGGTCACGCGGCGCGACCAAACTCAAGACCGCGTCGGCGCCCACGACAACCAATGAGTAGGTATCCATTGCATGACAATGGAGACCAATCCACGGCCCGGCAGCGGCCCGGGGAAGGGAACAAAACGAGCCTCGGGGCGCGCACCATACCGTCTACGTCAAGGCCCTCTACCAGATCGTCGGTCAGGACTACCGTCGCCACCACGTCATCAGGACTGCGGTGGCCGCCGGTGTAATCGCCGAGGTGAAACCCGGCGCCGGACCGGCAGTGGCCATGCCACGGCAAGTTCCCTCCAGCGATTACGACCGGCCCCGCCAGCACTGACCAGGGGTACGCCTTGGAACGGCAGATTGTTCCTGGACAAGCGGACGGTACCGCACCAATCGCTGAAGGCAAAACTTCCTCCGACATAGCTGGAACCAGTGTCCAAAGGACGCTGTCGCTCCTGTGCTCCCAACACTGAAGCGTCCTTCATGCCCGGCGGACAGCGTCGTTCATGTGTTGGTGGCTATCGGCGCAGCCAACCTCGGGTCATCCGAATCATCGCGGCCTAGATGGCGATGACGCCGCCGAATACGGCCAGCAGACCAACTCCACCCACGAAGACACCAGGCACGAAGATCACGACCAAAGCAATACAACCAGCGGACAGACCCACGCTGGCCGCGCCAGTAAACAGACCCACGAGGATGCTGTCCCAGCGTTCTCGGGACCCGTCTCCCCCGAAAACCGCGATGATGACTGGTACCAAGAACGCTAACCCGAAAACGAAGAACAGGGCGATGTGCAACGGCGACATTTTGGCGTGTCGATTACAGGGTGATTAATCCGGCGATTCGTTGCTGTTCTACGATTCCGCCCGCCGTTAACCGGTCAACGAAAATGATGCTCCTATAGATGTCCTTCCCACGAAGGATGTTACGTTGAACCAAAAAGAACAAGCGATGCTCACCGGTTACCGGAGGGCTAACGCCCCGATCGGGCGGAGATCGGCCGTCGTCCACGGTTACGACCAGCGCTCACCAGGACTATCCCGCCTATCAGGCAAAGGGACGCTGCCGCCAGGTGCAGATCAGCGTGGGTGAATCGAGCCAGTGGATTGCGAGGGGACCGGGGCCAGAACGGCGCCATATCGGCGTGTGAGAGGGCGTCGGCGGCCACGTGGCCACGCCCCGCCCATCGCTGAAATCACCGCGGTTGACCGGGGTGCCTGTTCCCCCATGTACAGGACGCTATGTTTCATTGGCTGCACTGTGGAGTTCCAAGCACGAAATGCCGGCTGCAGCACGGGTTTCACCAACGCCAGCGTCAACAGTCCGGCCAGGGTGGCGCCAACGAAACTGTGCAGGCGGCGGCGATCGGGAGAATGTCCTGCGAACCGATGGTAGCGGACTTCGGCGTCGATCAACACGTTGGTAACGGCGAAGACCGGAAAGCTCACCCAGCGAGGGGCGAAGGTCTTGACCAGGAAAGCCGGTCCGGCGTGCAGAGGAGTGAAAGGCATGGTGGGCGAACCTCGGGGCGCGGCGGATTATAGCATCGTGGTTGTTGGCCGCCGCGCAGTGTCGGCCGATGTTGTGCTCGGACGTCTGATCGTGTCCAGGATGATGTAACCATTCAGAGCAACGTCCATTGCCGTGTCGTGCACGGTTGGGGATGACTGCTAAACTGCTGTTCCCGCGGAGTTGCCCATCGCCTGCTCTGAGGGCTGCGCCGACGATGAACGGTTGCGGCGGGACAACATTGATCCGGCAAGGCGACCTTGGGTTTCCCGGCCTTTCCGACGGTGTTGGTTGTCGTCACTTGGATACTCGATCCGATCATCGCGGGCCCGCGGCCGGAGACCTGGCCGTTGACCGCCATGATGACGGGCCCGGCCACGGTCGGGGCGGTGGGCCCGTCCTCATTAGCGACGGCTTAAATCTTGACCTGGGGTGCCGTCATCGTTCGGCCAGAATCTGAATCCCCTACGACGAGGTTCACGGCATGAAATCGATTCTGAAAGCCCTATCTCTTGGAGTGGCAATCCTCGCGTTGACCGCCTGCACGGGGATGCCATCCGACGGCGCGCCGACCGCGGCGCCGGCTCCGCAACCAGCCGCCTGGGGCACGCCGGAGCCTGCCTCGGAAAGCTACAGGCTGGACCTGGGATCCGGTGTGGTGGTGGCCTTCGTGGAAGGATTGACGCCGGAGATGTCGGAGAAAGTTGCCTATGTGACCCACGTCCCCTCCGGCTCTCAAGCAATTCTGGACGGCGACGGCGCGATCGTGCATCGCCACGATGGACAGGCAGATGATCCCAGTCGCTTGGACGTGGTCCTCAGCGACGGGGAGACCATGGCCCGTATCCTCAAGGGTCTCACCAACGGCGAGGACGCCAAGCCCCAGCCGCACACCATCAGCTGGGTTCCCATGGTGAAATTCGACGGCATCCATTACCTGAGGCGGTGGAACCAGGTCGGGAAAATCACTCGTGCAGACATCGACGATCTCACGACGGAACACCTGGGTCCAGAGCTCTACCGTATCGCCTTCAGGGGCGACGGGTATGCGGGCCCGTGGTATCGCTACCAGGATGGCGACGCTACCTTCCTGGATCCCGGAACGCCAGTCCATGAGGTCAAGGGCTACTCACCGAAGTTCCGGTTGGCCACGCTGGAGCAGGGCCGGCCGACGTTGTATGAAGCCGATACCAACCCGTCGGCCAGGACCGGCGAGGACCTGCTGGACATTCGGGGCGAGGTTGCAGCCATCGACATCCTTGACGATGATGATGAAAACACGCTCCTGGCCACGATAGATGACCGTCCTACCATCGCACGGTTCATCGACATGGCGCTCGAGGCGCCCGTGAATCAAAACGGCCGCGACCGGCGTGGACCACGCTATTTTCTCCGCTTGCGCCTGGCCGACGGAACCTCGGTGGTCCGGGTGTTTCGACCCGAGACGGGGGAACTCTCCCGCGGCATCATGACGGATCCCGAGGCGGCAACCATCGTGGCCGATGCGCTGCAAACCAATGAGGGACCGGACGACTTGCTGACGGTTGAGGAGGCGAAGGCCGAGGGTTTGGCCCAGGCCAGGATCGCCGGTCTGGTCGGTGAGCCGACCAGCGTGTTTGCCGAGCTGACGACTCTGGAGCAGTATCTGTTCACTTCGTCCAATGAGCCGGGGCAGTGTTGCCCTCCGGTGAGCCCGCTTATTGGCGCCCCAGACCAGGAGGTGTGGGTCGTGGCGTTTCGAGGCGTCGTGAAGTTGACCTTGCCCGGTTCGGGCGGGGAGACCCACGACAACATCACTTTCGGGTTGGACGCGCGTACCGGGGAAGTGATCGGGACTAACGCGTACGTCGACGAGGCAGCAATACCCTACAAGTGATCCCAGACAAATGATCCCAGGCGGGCAGCGTTGACCGGCGCCGTCTCCAAATGACCCGCTCGCTGAAATCTTCCCCGTGCCACGATACGGTCAACTCCTATGTCGCCGGAGATCACGCCATCCAGCAAAACGGCGGCGGCGGCGTTTCCGTGGACGTGCCCGGCGGCAGTCGTACGAGCCGCACACCCTTGCCTTCCCGTCAACGACACGCACGTTTTGATGTGGCCAGTCACATTGGTCGTGAGACGCAGCCATTGGCGAGCGTGGGACAATCGCGCCCGCGCACGGCATAGTTGTCGCACACAAGCTCATCAATCAACTGCGCTCCTTCCGTCGTGTGCCGGCGCAGACCAATATCTGCTTTCCTGGACCGTCTGGGCACTCCCGCCTCGGTTTGCCCAACATCCATTACGCTGGACAACGCGTTCATGAACCTCCGCCGGTCGCGTGGTACATTTTCTCCCCACCTTTCACAGATCAACCTAAACGACCAATAGTTGTCGCGCCATAGTTTCCCGATTCGAAGGTTCCAGATGTCGTTGTTGACCGGATATCTTCTGGCCAAGAGGTAAGGACCATGCCCAGCTGCATCGTCTGCTGTACGGACGGAACCGGGAGCCGCCGGCTCGGGCGCCCCGGGCCGTCTAATTAAAGACCCTCGGGTCGATTCCGGTAAGGGGCAGGATAGTACGCTAAGGGGAATGGCGCCGGTTGAGTGTGCTATAGACGGTTCCCCTTACGGACAGCGCTGCGCGTAGCGCAATGAACAAGGGCGAGGCTCACCACGTGCTCAAGAACGAGCTCCGGATCGGACGCCAGGGCGAAATCCGCGACCGCCCCAGCGAGGGCAGCACTGCCGCATGGCCGGACTTAACCTGCTCACCGCCATCGTCATTTCCTGGAATACCGCCCATCTCGGCGAAGCAGTCAGACAGCGGAAACACGCCGGGCTGACGGTCGAGCCCAAGCTCCTGGCCCATATCCTGCTCACCGGCGAATACCGGTGGCCAAAGCGTCGATAACAGATTTAGCGACCTTAGCGTACGATTCTGCCCCTTACCGGAATAGACCCGGTTCAGCCGAATACCACCGATCCGGCGGTTTTCGCGGACGCCCTGGAGCGCGGTCGATTGGTTTGTGAGCGTTGCGCCGGATGGTTGCGCGCGGCCGGGAAACTGTGATCCCCCCGTTTCAGCGAGGGGCGCGCCAAATCACACAAAGTAGGTGACCCGTATGCGAAGTTGCCGGCTCCATTGGGTTCGCCGTTTTCGCGTTGGCCGTTTGGGGAACCTCTGCCCTTGTGGTCTTGGGCTGACATGTCCATCCTGCTGATGTTGTTGTGGCTGTTCATCGCGGTCGAGTTTGCCATGACGATCATCCGCCCCTGGCAGACTCCCGCCGCGCTTCTGGACCTCGACTACTGGATACTCGCCGCCAAGACGTGGGCGCTCATCATAATCGTCCTGATCCTCGGCGGCTGACGTCGAGCCTTGCCTTGCCGTCGCAAAAAGTAACGGGATTCCCGGCGGTGGGAATCCCGTTTTCGCGCCGTGACGGTGCAAGGCACCCATCGGCTACGCCCATTGTAGCGCAAAAGGCATGTGAAACCGTCTGCTTGAAACCGAGTTTCACTGGTCATTCAGCCCAGGCAGTCCGCGCCCACGCCCAAAGGCAACAGCGGTTACTATCAAGGCTATGGCCGCTGGCAGGTACATTACGCCGAACGACAGATAGCCCAAGCCGCAGAACGCCAACAGGACGGCCGTGAGACCCCAAACCACCACCGCATTCGCCCCTCGCCGTACCGTCCGGGTCAGCACGAACATCAATACCAGCCCAGTCACGACCACGGGAACGAACAACGCAAGCACCGACCGATATGCATCGGCCTCAGAGAACAAAACGCGCGCGGGCCCAAGCACTAACCATAAGAAGGCCGCCCAACCCAAGACATGCGCAACCGTAGCTGACGCTATGGCCACGTGGCTGATCTTGGCCCGATGGGGGTTCATTCAGTGGGTGTGATCGTCTAATGCGGTACGCAGTTGCTCATGTGCATCCTGGAGCGCGTCAACCTTGCCGTGGACTTCGTGAACCTCGGTCGCTATTCGGTCTGCCTTCGCGTCCATTCGCTGAACGACATCAGCTAGAGATTCCAGAACTTCACGCATCGCCCCAAGGTCAGAGCGGATAAAGGCCAAAGTGACCGAAGTGCGGTCGTAATCCACCGGGGGTTCATTTTCTTCCGGTGTTAGTGCCAGCACATCCTCCGGTGGCGATTTGCACGTTCATAGGCCCGATGCGTGATCGCGTTGGCCATTTGGTACGCTGATTGTACCATATGGCCAACGGCTTTTAGGCGGTGAACGATGCCCAGGGCAACGCGAATCTGTGAAATGTGCGGCAAGCGCGTGGGCACCTGGTGGGAACGCGACGACAGGATCCTGTGCGGTCCTCACATGCTGGAGGACCTGGCGGCCGAGGGCCTGATCCGCAAGGGCCAGCCCAACCCGCCCGGGTGGACGGCGTTGCACCAGCGCCGGCGCGCGGCGTAGGGGAACCCAACTTGGATGATAAGGGCTGTGGCTGCCTCTGGGTCATATTCAGTTTCCTGGTCATGGCCGCGTTTGTCATCGCCATGCGGGTGATCGCTGGCTGACCCAGGTTCGCCCAACGCCCATTACGTTGGGCAACGCGTTCGAGAACCTCGCGCCGCCCGCGTGACACATTGTCTCCCCGCCTTTCACAGACCAACCTAAACGACCAATAGTCGTCGCGCCATAGTTTCCCGATTCGAAGGCTCCAGATGTTCTTGTTGACCGGATATCTTCTGGCCAGGAGGTAAGGACCTTGCCCAGCTGCATCGTCTGCGGGACGGACGGAACCGGGAGCCTCCGGCTCGGGTGCCCCGGACCGTCTACTTAAAGGCCGTGTGCCTCATCGCTGGACAGGACTACCGCCGACACCACATCATCAAGGCCGCGGTGAATGCCGGCGTCATCACCGAGATCAAGCCCGGGCGCCCGCCCGGCGACGGTCGTCCCGCGAGCAGGGCCTTCGGACGAGGCTGACCAGTCCCACCGGCGCCGATCAGATCTACGCCATCACGCTCCAATAGCTTTGGACGCGGCTGACCGCCCTTGACGCCAAGACGATGGCGACCGACTCTTGGTCAGTGCCGGCACACCATGTGGGTACACGGAGCTCCCCTTTTGCCCGCCGGACCGATTGGCCGATCTGCTCGGCTAACACAACATCCAAGTGGGTACGCGTGAAGCAACGGTCAGAATGACACGGTCACGCTGGCCCCCAGCGTTTCGGCCCGCCAGTGCGGGGTGTAGTAGGAGTAGGCTTGGGAGGTCACCGGCTGGGCGCGCACCGGGTAGCGGGCCATGGCGTCGAAACGCAGTTCCAACTCTTCGCCGGGAGGCAGGTCTTCCAGATACAGGATCACCTTGCGGCCGGCGACTTCGTAGCGCTTGACCCGCTCATGGTTCTCCACCAGCCGCTCAACCGTTTCGATCACGGGGACGAACCCCGTCGGGATCGCCACGTCCAGTACCACCATGCCGGCGTCCGGCGCGGGTCCAGGCGATTCAGGCGGCGTGAATGAGAAGCGGGCGATCACTTCGATCAGGTCGTCGACCGCCACGTGGTCGGCGCTGTACTCAACGTCGATCTGGAACATTTCCACCGCCGGACGATCCACTTCCGGCATGTTGAACCTTTGCACCACCTGGGCAACCACTCGGCCTGACCCGGCGGCGCTGATCTGCAAGTCGGCCCCGGCGGGCAGCTCCACAATCTGCACCACGTCAGCGTTGTCAGCGGTGATGAGCGCCTGCCGGTTCCAATCGCCGGAGATAAGGTCAACGGTCATGTCAACGTCGAACCGAGCCTGCGCCGCATACCCAATCAACGCCTGCAGGCCCACCACCGTGTCCTGCGTGGAGCCATAGCCGCCGAAGGCATTGCGCTGGGACACCAGCCATCGGGCGGCGTTGGCGGCGTTTAATCCGTCGCCCCGTTCCAGCAACGCCAGCAGCGCGTAGCCGGTGGTTTCCACGGACGCCGGGCCGCTCCAGTACAGCCCGTCTGCATCAGCGGTTCCCAGATCCAGCAGAGCCTCGATCGCGTCTCCAGCGTAGCGACTATCGGCAAGTTCCAGCGCATAGGCCACAATGGCCATGGTGTAGGGATCCGTAACATCAGTCAGCCGGTTCTCCAGGTAGCGAACCGATACATCCAACTCCCGGTTGTAACCGGCCTCGTGCAGGGCGATGGCGACGTAGGCGGTGAGCGCGGTATTGCCCTGGAGGCCGCCGAGCAGTCCCTGATTGTGCAGGAACCCGACCGGTTCAAATGAGCCGTCATCCCGCCGGTGGTCAAGTATCCAGTCGGCCGCGTCGCGCAGCACGGCGTCGTCAATGTGGATGAGCCCGTCGGCCTGGGCAAATGATTTGAGCACAAACGCGGTGAGCCACAGGCTGCCTTCAGCATCGGATTGCCCGAAGGCGGAAAAACTGCCGTCGCTGCGCCGGTAGGTCAGCTCCCGCTGGTAGCCCGTGGTCATCAGATGCTCGGCTTTCGCCATTACCTCGGGCTTCAGCTGGCCCGTGGCGTCCAGGTAACGGGCAACGAATATGTTGGGAGCGAACAGGACCATATTCTGTTCGCCGCAGCCATATGGCATTTGCAGCAGGTTTTCCAGACCATCCAGCGTCTGCGCCAGGTAGCTGCCGGTGAGAGCTGCGTAGGCGCGGTTGGAACCGGGGACCGCTCCCGTCGGTGCGACCAAGTTGAAGTCCCGATGATCTTCGGCGGACAGGATGATGTTGTCCACCACTTCCTGGGCCACTCCTTCGGGTTCCACCAGCAGGTCCCGGATAACGGCGTCTGCCGCCGTCTCGGTGCGGGCCGTTACCTGGATGGGCAGGCTGCCCAATTCCGTCAGCCGGATGTCAAACTCAACCCCGCCCACCTCGTTGGGCGCGACCGTCACCGTTCGCGCCGGGTTGTCCAGCAGCGCAAAATCCGCAGACTCCTCAATCTCCACACGGAACTCCTGGGGCATGTCTAGGTAGTTGTACAGGGCTACCTTGACCGGAAACTCCTCGCCGCGCACGGCGGAATAGGGCAGGTCCACCTGCAAAAAGAAGGGCTGGAACACGGTCAGCTCGGCGTTGCCGATGCCCAGGCCGTGTTCCGGCGAGACGCCCACGGCGCGCAGGTTCCAGGTGGTGATGCTGTCGGGCGCGGTTGCTGCCACGGTCGCGTTCCCCGCCGCGTCGGTCATCACATCGGTCCAAAGCCAGGTCTCGGGGAAGAACTGCCGCACCCGCTCCACTTCGGCCAGGCCGTCGTCGGCTATCGAGGCCGCCGCCTGCTGAGAGGATCCGTTAGAAGCGGCCGGGGCTGGGGCTCCCTCGGACCCGCCGCAGGCAATCAGTCCGCCCGTTGCCGCGACCATGGCCAGTAACAGCGCGGCCGAGAAGGCCTGAAATGCCTTTACGATGCCAAACACTACCAGCGCAATGATTCCAACTACGGATGCGACGAAAAGGAATGCGATGAAGCCGAATACCGCCAGCAACTGCCAGTCCCCGCCCCGGGATGACTCCTGCCGCGGCCTGTGGAACTCCGACCCGGCCGGCAGCGCCTTGTTGCTCATCGTCAGCAGCCCGGCGGAGCTGAACGTTTCGGCAGCGCCCTGGGTCTCCACCCGGTCCGGCAGCCACTCCAGGTGAATTTCGGCCTGAGGCTGGGCGTACAGCCGCTCCAGCTCCGCAAAAACCTGCTGCAGGTTGAGGCGGTTTTCCGCCAGAATGAACACCGAGCGATCCACCGCCGCCAGCCCGACTTTCGCCGGGCCTTCCGTCCGCAGGCTGATGTCCACCGCGTCGCCGGGCCGTACTTCATTGCTACTGAACCCGACTTCCAGCGACATGGGATAGCTGGCCGACGCGGAGAAGGGGATATAGTCAGCGGCCACCTCGTTGTCGGGCAGAATCTGATATACCAACAGCCGCGCCGTCGGCGCCATGGCCGGCGTCACCTCAAAAGCGATGTCCGGCGTCCATGCAATGTCGGAAAAGACGACGCCGCTGCGCCCGACTACCTCGTAGTAAAACTGCCGCGCTTCGGCGGTGGAATTGACCCGGAACGTGGCCCGAGCGCCCACCGACAGGGCCGTGTCGCCCGTCTGAGCCACGTGGATAAAGTTGCCCGAGGGCGAATGGCTGGCCGGCATCGCCAGGCTGGCGTCAGCACTCGGCGACTGCGCGGTCACGGTCAACGCCACGGCCCCGCCGGGCGGGGCCAGTTCGAGCAAGACGCCGCCACTGTCTCCGGTTGCCAGGTCGTGGGATTCCTCGGAGACGGTCTCGAACTCCCCGTCAACGTAGCGAACGGCTACGGTCACATCGGCAGCTATGGGCAGCTGGTCGGGCGTTTCCGACACCACCAGGACCCCGAAGGGCAACCCCGGCTTGAAGGACAGGCTCTCCGGTATCAGTTGCAGGTTTACGGGCGCATCGGCAACGGTCAACAGCCGGGTGACCCGCTCCTCATAGCCGGTGGAGGGTTCTCGTACCGTAACCTCCAGCTGCAGGTTGCCCTGCCCGCCGGCCTCCGGCACGCCAGCCACATAGCCGGCCGGCGGAAGTTCGAAGGACGCCGCGCCGTCAATCTCGCCGCCAAAGCGGGCGTATTGCTCCCACGCTCCCACGTAGCGGGAGGCGACGATTTCCAACTCGCCGCGCACCGGCTTGCCGAAACTGTACTCGGCGGACACCACGCCGGCGATTGGCTCATCGACCAACGCCCACTCTTTGGGCAAATCAACGGAGATTTCATACTTGGGCAGTACGTACTCCTCGACACGGACGTCCAGCTGCGTTTCCTGTTCCTCCGCTCCGGCGATTATTTTCCAGACGCCCAGGTTGGGTTCGCTGGACAGGGGCAGGCCGGCCTCGGCCATGCCGAATTCGTCGGTATCCACCGTCTGCTTGAACACCTTGATGCCCTTGGCATCCAGGATCGACACTTCAACCGGCCCCGGCAGCGGCTTCAGGTCGGAGTCCAGCCGCAAGGCGCGGATGCGGATCTGCTGGCCCGGCTTGTAGATGGGCTTGTCGGTCTCCACAAACAGCAGCTCCGCGGGTTCCTCCACCCGCACCCTCGCGTTGTCGGTAAAGGCGCCGTCATCTGCGCCCCTGCCCTCAATCTGCAGCGTATAGTCGCCGGCGGGCAGCGTGGGCACGGTCAGGGGTATGGCGCCAGCGCCAGCTACCGATGTGCTGGACTGCGCGACCGGACTGCTTCCCTGCAGCAGGGCCAGCGTCACATCGCCCCGGGCCGGTTCCACACCGTCAAACAGGGACACCGACACGTATTCTGTCCGGTTGGCTCGGAGTACCGCAGGGGCTGCTGCCAGGTAGCCGTCCACGATCTCCGAGTATGCCCCTGGGTCCGGCGCTGACGTAGCCGGCATCGGCGCGGTGGGCGTCATCTCCGACGGGATAGTGCAGGCCGCCGCCGCCGTGGCGAAGATTATGGCGGCCAGGACCGTGTAGAGCAGCTTGAGGCTCATCTCAGCGTCCTTTGTTGCCGAAACAACAGCATTTGTGAACAGGTTGCGCATTGATTCATCTGCCCATCCGGTCGTCAGCTGCCGGGGGCGTCAGCCTCGAGACCGACCGCTTGAACCGCCAGGCTGGCGAAATCGGATACGGCAGTCGAATCCGGGAGGAGCAGCTGCACGCGGCGGGCCTCTCCCGACACTGCCTGGAGGCTGCCCTCGCGAGCCCAATAGCTCCCGCGCAGGACCTCGGCGAATTCGGCAACCACCGCCGACAGTTGGAACGTTGGAGCAGTCTCTTCAAAGGTCGCAGCCAGATCGCTGTGGTGGAACTCCTGGTTGATTTCGACCACCTCGTTGAATCCGACGTCCTCGTAGCGCATGTAAACCGTGCCGATGGCGCCTTCGGCCCCTTCGCGGAGTTTCAGCTCATAAAGCGCGGTCACGCTGTGTCCGGCGCCGATCTCGCCGGCGTCCACCTCGTCATTGCGGAAGTCGTCATCGGCCACGTCCCGGTTCTCGTAGCCCAGGAGCCGGTAGCGGCTGACCACCTCGGGGTTGAACTCGACCTGCACCTTGGCGTCCCTGGCGATGACCTGGAGGGTTCCGGTCAGGTCTTCGACGAAGATGCGGCGAGCCTCCGAGAGCGTGTCGACGTAGTAGTAGGAGCCGTCGCCATCGTTCGCCAACTGCTCCATCAGGATGTCGTTGTAGTTGCCCATGCCGAAACCGACGGTGGTGAGGGTCACGCCCTGGTCAACATATTCCTGGACCTCGCGCAGGAGCGATTCGTGGCCGGTGTTGCCGACGTTGCCGACGCCGTCCGAGAGCACCATGACGCGGGTGATGCGATCGGATTGCACTTCGTCCACCGCCAGCCTGTAGGCGACCTTCAAGCCATCTTCGACGTACGTCGATCCGCCCGGCTGCAGGGAGTCGATGGCCTGCAGGATCTTGCCCCGTTCCCTGGCTTCGGTGGCTTCGAGCAGCACGGAGCCACGGTCGCCATAGATCACAATGGCAACCTTGTCGTCGGAGCGCAGTTCATCCACCAGTAGCCGGAGCGACTGCTGCACGAGGTCCAGCCGGTCCTCGCGGGCCATGGAGCCGGACACGTCGATGGTGAACACCAGCGTCGCGTCCTGCCGCTGCTCATCGAGGAGTTCTTTCCCCTGCAGCCCGACGCGCATCAGCCAGTGATTGCCGTTGCCGAATGGCGACGGAGAGCCGTCGATGTGAATCGCGAAGGCGTCATCGGTGGGGGCCTCGTAGCCCTGGTCGAAGTAGTTGACGAACTCCTCCACCCGTATTGAGTTCTGGTCCGGCAGGTGCCCATCGTCCAGGAACCTGCGGGCAATGGTGTATGAAGCAGTATCCACGTCGATGGCGAAGGTGGAGAGTTGGTCGTCCTCGGTGTCGATGAACGGGTTGACGCCGTAGTGCTGGAAAAAGGTGAGGTCGTAGGGCTTGTCGTTGACGGTGGCGGAGCCGCCGACGTTGTTGAAACCCTCGGTTTGGGGTCGTTCCGAGGCCGCCATTGCCGGCGTCGGCTGCGCGGCCGCCGGAGCGGCCGCGGTGCCCGAGGGGGCGTCCTGCGCGGCCTGAGGAACAGCCGCGGGTGCCGCCGGCGCGGGGGACGCCTCGCTGCCGCCGCAGGCCATTACGACCAACGTCAGCGCCATGGCCAGTGGAACGATTGCCTTTGACATTATTCGGTTCATCTCATCGCCTCCTTTGAATTCGGGTTTGGCGACGTCAAGGTTAGGTGTTCACCGGTTGTACACTGAACGACAGATGTGTAACACTCGGCCCGTTTTGTGCGACAGGATTGTATCTTTTGCCAGATTTCGGCGAACTTCTCACCTCCCACATCAGCCGGTCGGGCATTAACGATTCCGACCTCGCCCGGCGCGTCGGGGTGAGCCGCGCGACCCTGATCCGCTGGAAGGATGGCCTCACCGCCAGGCCGCGCTACCGTGAGGATGTTCTCCGCTGCGCCGAGGAGCTGAGGCTCACGCCGGAGGAACTGGACGAGCTGTTGATCGCGGCGGATTTCGAGCCGGAAGCGCCTCCATCCGAAGCATTGCTCGCGGAACCGGCCCCCAGCCCAACGCCCGTATCGACGGCCGAATCAGATTCGGCTCCGGTTCCTGCCCGCACACGCCGGAGACTCTGGATCGCTGCGTCGGCCGCAGTGGTGGCGGTGATGGCTGGTGTCGCGCTGGGACTCGCGCTTATTGATTTTTCAGGTGAGCCCGACTATCTCGTGGGGCCAACCGGAGAAGCGCTGATTGATTTTTCCGGCGAGCCGGACCATCCGGTGGCAGAAGCGGGCGAGGCGCTGATCGTGATCGCCCCTTTTGCCAACTACACGGCCGGGCAGGCCGGGTTTAACATCCGTGGCCGCCTCAAGGACAGCATAGACCGCGAGATTGCCGCCGCCGGACTTGAAGGCATCAGGATCGATGATTGGATGGAAACCGTCCCGGGACACCGGGCGGCGTTGTCGGCCGCCGACCAGTCGGGCGCGGCGATAGTGATCTGGGGGGAATACGACAGCGGGAGGGTGCTAGCCAACCTGACTTCCAAACCCACCGAGAACGAATCCCTCGGCCCCCAGGTTGTGGAAATCGCCACGTCGCCGTCCGAGTTGCCCACGGCCATCAACATCGACCTGACCGCCGAGGTGCGTTCCGTGGCCCTGCTCACGCTGAGCCAAGTGTACCTGCAGCGGGGCGAATATGAACCGGCGAAGACCGTGCTGTACCAGGCGCTGGAGCATCCTCCTGCGGATCCCGCTGCCCTGGCCAATCTGCGCTACCGGCTGGGGCAGGCTTATTTGGGCGGCGAGTACGCCGACCTGGACGAGGCCATCTGGCGGTTCACCGAGGTGCTGACGGTGCAGCCACGGTCCGCCGACACCTACGGCAGTCGCGGTCTGGCCTACCTGGAACGCGGTCGACCGGGCGACGAGGACCTGGCCATCGCCGACCTGACCCGGGCGTCGGAACTGGCTCCCAACCTGGCGGCCCCGTACTTCAACCGTGCGGTGGCCTACGTGGCCAGGGATCGGCCCGGCGACCTCGACCGGGCGTTGGCCGATCTGGAACGGGCCATCGACGCTGGTGAGGAGGGGCCGGGCGTGTTTGTTAATCGGGCGGCGGTTTACCTGGAACGGGCTCGCGACGGCGACCTCGACCTGGCTTTCGAGGACTTGGATCGCGCGATCAACATAGACCCTGACCTGGCGACGGCGTGGGTGAACCGGGGCAATGCCTTGCTGCAGCAGGGTGAAGATGGAGACGTTGAACAGGCCATTGCCGACTTCTCGAAAGCGATAGATCTCGCGCCTGACAATCCACTCGGGTATTACAACCGGGCGCTGGTGTACTCGGAGGCACAAGAATGGGAGATCTCCAACTCTGATCTGCGGACGGCGCAGGAACGGGATCCCCGAAATCCGGTGATCAACAACGCGCTGTGCTGGCAACTGGGAGTACAACGCCGGCTGGAGGAGGCGCTTCCCTTCTGCAACTTGGCTCTGGAGCGGGAGCCGGACGGGCGTGCGCGGGACAGCCGCGGGCTGGTTTACGGAGTGATGGGTTCGGTTGATGAAGCTGTCGCAGACTTCAGGGTCTTTCTGAACTGGGTGGATGCCTCGGAGAAACCGACCTGCCGTACCCACTACGGTCCCAGCCGGGAGTCGTGGATCAGCGCGCTGGAGTCCGGCGACAATCCGTTCGACGACGCAACGCTCCGAAAACTGCGGTTGCGTCCGGCATCACAGTGGGGTGATTCTTGCTGAGTCATGCGCTGGATTCGCCATGGCCACGTCACTGGCCGCAGGGCCGTAGTGAAACTGGACCACGTCGAGATAATCCGTCCGCATCCGCCTGAGGCCCTGGTGGCAGGCGTCGACGATGCTGACCCTGCTGTAGTCGTGGAATCGCGGCAGGGGAACGCCGAACCTGGTGCGCTGCTCCGGCCGGAACCCGACGTTATCCAGGGGACATCCACATTTGCTGGCCAGGTAGAACTCGGACCGGCGTTGTGAAATGTGCCGGCCGATGTGCTCCTCAGCCTCTCTGTAGTCGACGGCAAGTCAATTTAGTTGACGCCGGCATTGAGCACGGCGTTCAGGATTTCGGCGGGTTGAACTGGCGACAATGGCCGGCCCACACCCGCCACCATCTCCCGCAGCTCAAGCGCGCCGAATCCCAGGGTGGTGACGTTCAGGCCGGTGCGGCCCAGGGTGCGTGTCGGTAGGTCTGGCACGGCTTTCGATCAGCAAAGCTGATCCTCTCCAGTCGTGAGTGTCTGCTCGGAGTTGCCGCAACTGGGCGCGGGCGATTTACAGTCTCGGGTCAACCGGCTCGCTCTCCAGGGCCAGGACCGCGAAGGCGCACTCGTGGACGCGGTACAGCGGCTCACGGTCCACGAACCGCTGCAGGCCCTCCAGGCCCAGAGCGAATTCCCGCAGAGCCAGCGACCGCTTGGTGGACAGGCCGCGACCACGCAGCCGCTCCAGGTTGCCGGGCAATGTGTACTCGGGGCCGTAGATGATTCGCAGGTATTCGCTGCCCCGGCACTTCATCGCGGGCTGCACCAGGCCCCGTTTGCCGGTGGCGATGAAATTCACGGGTTTGACCACCATGCCCTCCCCGCCGGCACCGGTCAGTTCCTCCCACCAGCGGACGGCGGCGTCCTCATCGCCGGCGCCCAGGTTCACGACCCGGTGGCCGGTCTCTCGGAAGAACTTGGGGTCGGCCTGCCGGAGGCGTTCGGCCATCTCCAGGTGCCAGAGGTGGTCCCTGTCGGAATGGACCGCTCCCTCGCTGGCCAGAAGATGGAACGGCGCGAGCCTGACGTCATCCAGCGAGGTCACCGGCCAGCAGTACCGGGCGTAGGCATCACGATACAGTTGCGCCACGCGGAGCCGGTCGTCGATTGATGCCGAGGATTCGCCGGTGTCAACTCCCCGCTCCGCCGCTTGCCGCAACAGCGCTTGCGCCGCCGACAGGCCGGCCCTCGCTGACGCCCCCACCGGCGCGTATTGATCCACCAACAACTCCTGGGCCTTCATGGACCACGGCATCAGTTCACAGTCCAACAGGAACCAGTCGGTCTTGAGTTCTTCCCAAAGACCGGATGCAGTGCAGGCCGCGCGGACCCGTTCCAGGAACTGCGCTTCGAGAACGGGGTCATCAAAGAACCTGCGACCCGTTCGGGTGTAGCACGCGCCGGCGCTTTCGCTGGCGATGCCGAAACGCCGCTCGATGGCATCGGCGTCGCGGCCCGCCACCACGACGGCGCGCGACCCCATGTGCTTCGCCTCGCACACGACGCTGTCGACGCCATTGCTGCGGTAGTAGCCGAAAACCTCAGCGGGGTGTTCCAGGAGCCCGGGCAGCTTGCTGGTTTCGCACGGGGAGATCGTGGGCGGCAGGTACACCAGCCACCGGGGATCCAGGGCGAACCGGCTCATGATCTCCAGGGCCGCGGCAGCTTGGTCCTCCCGGACGGTGACATTGCCACGAAGCCGGGTTGCCACCACGCGTTTCCCCGTCACGTCGTCGATGTCCAGCAGGTTCGCGGCCCGGTGATTCGTTGCGGCAACCCGGCCTGCGTCCTCAGCATCGCCGCCCAGGGGTCGCACCGGCTCGTAATAGACCCGCGCCGCCGGCTCCGACACCAGCTCATTTTCGGGATAGCGCAGGGCGGTGAGCCGCCCGCCGAAGACGCAGCCGGTATCAACGTTGATGGTGCGGTTCAACCACGTCGGTTCCGTGACCGGCGTGTGCCCGTAGACCACCGTGGCTTTGCCACGATAGCCGGCGGCCCAGTCGGCGCGCACGGGCAGGCCCCATTCGTCCGTCTCGCCGGTGGTTTCGCCGTACAGGCAGAAGTCCCGTACCCGCGCGGACGCCCGCCCCTGGTACTCCTCCTTCATCCCCGCGTGTGCCACCACCAGGCTGCCGCCGTCCAGCACGTAGTGGCTGATCAGGCCGTCCATGAACTGGGTGGCCTGTTGCTGGAATTCGGGCGATTCCAACTCCAACTGCGCCAGCGACTCCGCCAGCCCGTGGGACACCTGCACATTTCGCCCCTTCAGCTTGCGGACGAGTTTGGATTCGTGGTTGCCGGCGACGCACAGCGCCGCGCCGTCCGCCACCATTGACATCACCAGCTTCAGCACGTTGACCACGCCGGGGCCGCGGTCCACCAGGTCGCCGACGAAGACGGCCCTGCGCCCTTCCGGGTGGGCCACCGCATAGCCTTTGCCCTCGGCGTTTGGAGGCGTGATCCGGTATCCCAGGCGTTCCAGCAGCGCGACCAGTTCATCGAAACAGCCGTGTACATCGCCGATGATGTCGAATGGACCCGTCTCGTGCTGACGGTTGGTCCACGACGGCACCCGCGCGATGCTGGCCGCCTCCACGTCTTCGGGAGAATCGAGCACGTAGATGTAACGGAAGCCCTCGCGTCGCAGTCCACGTATGGAACGGCGCAACTGCTGCGCCTGCCGGCGCACGACGTGATCGCCAAAGTTGCGGTCGTCGCGTCCCCGGTTGCGGGCCAGACAGACCGACTCCGGCATGTTCAACACGATGGCCACCGGAAGGCAGTCGTGCTCACGGGCCAGTTCGACCAGCGATTTGCGCGCCTGGGGCTGCACGCTGGTGGCATCAACCACCGTGAGGCGTCCGGCGCGCAGGCGGGTGGAGGCGATGAAATTCAGCAGCGCGAAGGCATCGGGTGTCGCCGCTTGGTCGTTGAGATCGTCGGCCACCATGGCCCGGCAGGCGTCGGATGACACCACCTCCGTGGGCTTGAAGTGCCGGCCGGCGAAGGTGGACTTGCCGGCGCCGGACGGCCCAATCAGCGCCACCAGGCACAGTTCGGGGATCTCCAGGTTCATCGGGTGAAGACTCCCATCTGGGTCGGCGCGCCGTGGGTTGGATGCTCGGCGCCGATGTCCTGGAAACGCACGTCATAGCGTCGCCGTGCTGCGACCCCACCGGCCCAGGCGTGAAATTCCTCCCGGGTCCACTCGAAGCGGTGGTCCCGGTGCCGGAACTCGCCGGGCGGCAGATTTTCGAACAACGCGTTGTACTCGGAGTTGGGCGTGGTGATGATCACCGCGCCGGGCTGCGCCGCGCCGAACACGACGGCCTCGAACGCTTCCAGCCGGGGCGGGTCGATATGTTCGATGACCTCCATGCCCACGGCCGCGTCGTATCCGCCCAGCCGTTGGTCCTGATAGGTGAGCGACCCGTGGAGCAGCGTAATCCGCTCCCTCTGCGCGGCGGGGAGGGTGTCCAGACGCAGGCGGGCGTGAGCCGTTTCCAGCGCGCGGTGGGAGACGTCCATGCCGGCGATGGAGCGAAACGCGCGTTCACCGAGCAACTCGCGCAGCAGGTTGCCCTCGCCACAGCCCAGGTCCAGCACCGTGTTCGCGCCGACCTCCCGCAGGGCGGCGAGCACCGCCTGGATACGCTGCTCTCCCAACCGGATGGGATTCTCGAGACGTTCCTCATCGTGCTGGCCCCGTTCGGTCGCGGCGTCGGGGTCGCCATGGCCGTCATCAGACAGTTGGGCCAGCGCCTGGCGCACCAGGCTGCGCTGGCGCTTGAGGTATCTGGTGGAGATCAGTTCCTGGTGTGGATGCTCTCCCAGCCATCCCGCGCCAAACCGCAGCAGCTTGTCCACCTCGTCGTCGCCGACCCAATAGTGCTTGGCGTCATCGAGTACCGGCAGCAGCACATACAGGTGCGCCATCAAATCCTGCAGCCTCACCACCCCCTTGAGGCTCACGCCGAAGCATGGGCTGGTTCCCCACTCTGGAAAGTCCGCATCCAGCGGGTGTTCCTGGATTTCAACGGCGTAGCCCAACGGTTCAAACAACTGGCGAATGAGTCCCGCGCCCTCCCGGGACGGCAGGGTGGGCAGTTGGGCCTCCAACGGAATCACCTGTCGCGCCAAATCCGGCCGTTCCCGGCTGTTGCCGGCCAGCGCGCTGTTGAACACCGAAGCAATCGCCACGCTGAGATGCGACGAGGCGACGTAGGGGCGGTCGTTTACGTACTGTTGCAGCCAGCCGGCTGAATTGGACGCGCCGGCTTTGGGACGCACCAAACCCACCGGGTCGATATCCAGCAGCAGGGCGGCGGTGCAGCGGTCCACGTCCGCCACGGGGTAAAACACGTCGGCCCTGCCGAAGGGCAGAGTGAACGACTGGAAGCGCCCGGGGTTCTTGTGCAGCAGATATCCGAGGTCCGTCGCGGGACGATGCGTGGTGGAAATGGTCAGCAGCATATTTACAATGGTACGGCACGTCGCGAACCATGCACAAGGTGCTGAAGCTGGCCGGGGGTTGCAGCCACCGCGATTGATGCACCCCGATGCACATTTAACGGTCTCACCGTGGAAGAATGCCTTCAATTACCAGAGTAAAGTCCCTGAGATTACGCTCTCTCAGGAACGACGGTCAGCTAATTCCCAAATGCGACAGCCTGGCTGGTGATGATGAACTCAGCTCGTATTTCCGCCGTCGTAGCTCTAATCCTGCTGACTGGTGTCGCGATTTGGGGTGGCACGCTGCACTTTCTGGAGAACGGAACGAACATCGCCGGTGAGCCGTTGTCTCCTGCCGACCGTAATGAGCAGGTTTTGCTGGATGGGCTGGCCGATGGGCGCATTCTTTACTTCAAGATCGAGGACTACCGGATGGACCGGATAATTCCCGGCGACAGCGACCCGCCGCATCGAGTGATCATCGAGAACTGGTGGCAGCCCGACACGGGTGAGCAGGGCGAACTGAACGTGGTGACGGTGCGCGACCAGGACGGTGGGTTGCTTCAATATACGCAAGCAATAGATGGGAAATATACGACTACGTACATGTCCAGCGGAGAGACGATGGAAATGAACATCCAGTGGGGCTCTCCGGCAGGGTGGGTCGATTGGATTTGGAATCTGCCGCAGAGCCTGGCATCCAACCCTGATTTTGAGCTCAAGGGCATCGGCGAACTGAACGGGAGAGCGACGGTGATTTATGAAGGTTGGTCGGATTCGAAGAAGGCCCGGTGGGAGCGGGAGTTTGTGGAAGACGCGCCGTTGCTGCTGCGGCGCTCCATCTACCGGATAGATAGTGAAGGCGTGGAAACTATGACTGTAGAAGAAACCGTGGTCGAGTATCGTTTGCTTCCACCCGGCAGCAGTATCCCGCAACTTCCTTAGCCCCAATCCGCCGGGTGGATAAGCGAGCAAGCGTTCCTGTGATTCTGGGTTTAACGGCACTCGCGTTGATTCGCGCAACCTCCATTACGTATGGCAACAGTTTCTGGCGTCATCGCCGAGGCCGTTCCCGGTATAGGCACCGTTACTGTCGCCGATTTGCGGAAACGCTCTCCCGAGGCAAGGAACTGGATGTGCGCCGTCACGCTGCACCAGCCCTGGGCATCGCTGATCACGCTGGGGCTCAAGATGGTGGAGACGCGGTCTTGGCCGGCCCCGGCCAGGCTGGCGGGTCAGCGTATCGCCGTCCACGTCGGAAAGCGACTGATTCGTCAACCGGGCGGCCGCATTGAGCGGGAGTTGCGGGCCCAGTGGTGAGAAGACTGGCGGCGGAACATCCTGACGGGCGCGGTGTTGGCCACCGCCGTCCTGGCCGGCATGGCGCAGGTGGCGCGCGCTGATCTGCTGGCAGGCTGTGCGGCGCATGACCCCTGGGGCGAGGTCGGTTGCGCGGCGGGAAGGAGACGAACTCCAATCGATTCCTGGGGCGATTTCAGCGCCGGCCGCTGGCTGTGGTTCCTGGACGACGTAGGAGGCGTTGCCGGAGCCGGTCCCTGCCGTCGGCCAGCAGTCCCTCTGGCGCTGGGACGCTGGTGATCAGCGTTGATGACCTGACCTGCGCACATAGGTCTAAGATCAACATTAGAGTGCTGGACAAGATGGGGGTCAGATACGCCGATTACGTCTTGACCGCCCTGAGTGCCGTCCCGATGGGTTCATGCCTTGGCAGGCAGGCTTTCGAAAGCTCGCCCACCAAAACAGGCCTAGGCAGAACGGAGGGACTCAGGATCTGCCGTGGCAAGCTGCAGTTGGTGGGCACCGAGACCCTCGAAGAGCTGCTCGCGACAGGTGAAAACCAGGATCTGGACGCGCTGTGCGGCATGCGCGAGGATGTCGAACATCAGTCGCATCCGCTGGTCGTCGGAGAACACGAGCGCATCGTCCAGGACCACAGCGGCGGGCGCGCCCTGGTCAATCAGCATCTCAGCGAAGGCCAGGCGAACGAGGACGGCGATCTGTTCTTGCGTACCCATGCTCAGGTGATCGAAACTTTCTTCGTATCCCGCGTGGCGAGATACGCCGGTGATGTACAGGTCCTCGTTTATGCCGATTTCGGCGTTGGGGAAGAGCATTTGGAGGTACGGATGGACGCGATTGACGACTGGGGCGAGGTAGCGTTCTCTGGCGTCGCTCTCGGCTGTGCGAAGCGTTTCGGCCAGGAGGTCCAGGATCTCTATTTCGCGTTCGAAATGTTCGCGGCGGCGGGTGGCCAGCTCGAGTTCATGCTGTGTGTGTTCGATGGCTTCTTCGATGCCGGCGCCATCGTGAGCTTCGATGCGCTCACGTAGCCGGACGCTCTCGATTTGCAGTTCAACTCGGGCTCTTTCGCGTTGTTCAATCGCCGCTTGGAGTCGTGAGACCCGAGCTTCCAGCTGCGTCCTGGCACTGGCCGGTCGTTCCGCCTCCAGCGAGGAGACGGTCTGTTTCTGTTCCGTCACGGCCTGCGCTGCTGTTTCGCGCGCCTCTGCGAGAAGCTGATCGGGTACGCCTTCGGCATCGATCTGGAGCTGTTCATCCCGCTTTTCGACCAACTCGGTTCGACTATCCACAGTGTTCTGGAGTGTGCGCACCTCCACCATGAGGTCTGAGACCGTTCGCGCCCTCTCATCCACAGCCTCGCGAGAGACCCGTTCCTCGTCCCTTGCCTTCTGTAGTTCTGACTGAGCGGACTCCAGAGCGGCCTCTGCTTGCTCCTTTTGCGGCGTATCCTCGTCCTCCGGCAGACCCTCCAGTGCTCGGCGCAGCTCGTCTATTCGTGGTTGAAGTGTCGCTGTGCCGTCGGGCGGCGCGATTCGTTCCAGTTCCTGTTGGACCGCGTCGGCGGTAACTTCGAGATCACGCCGTTGGTCACGCAGGATCTGAGCGTCGGCAAGCGTTTGCGCCCCGACTTCGCCGAGTGCGGCGTCCAGCTCTGCTTTGGCTTCCCGTTCCGCGCGCAAGAGTTGGTCACGGTCGGCGACGGCCGGCTCGATGAGAATCCTTCCCCGCTCGGGGATGGTGATGCTGACCGGCTCCAATGCCTCGACCGTCCTGGGCGGGTCTGTCAACGGAACGTCATCAGCCTCAATGCCGGTAAGACGGTCGCTCGGGATTTCAAACGTGATACGGGTTGCCGCGACGCTGAGCCGTGCATTTGCCTGCTCGGCTGTGTCCGTAGCTTGGCGGATCCGTTGCAGAGATTGGTCCGTGACCTTGATCTGCTCGGCCTGACGCTGGACTTCAGTGAGTCGTTCCTGCGCAGCTTCGACAGCGCTCTGTTGGCTGAGCAGGGCGTTCAACTCTGCGGAGCGGTTAATCCGGTCCAGGATGCGGCGCCAACTTGTCTCTGACTGTATCGCAGCTTCAACGGCTGCTTCGGCGTCCGTCGCTGCCTGCCGCAGTGCGTCAAGCGCCGCCGCCGATTCTCGCTCGTGTTCCTGCAATTCCTCCAGCCGCTCGGTGTCCTGCCTCAGCTGTTCCTGATCCGCCTTGAGTTCAGCTCGCCGGGATGCGCGCTCGGATTGGGCGCGTTCGGCTTGCTCCAACTGGCCCTGCCGGTTCTGCAGTTCACTGCGGGCCGCTTCTAGCTGAAGGTCGTGCCGCATCACCTCACCGAGCTGCTCCTGAGCCTCCGTCAGTTCTTCCTGATCGATTCGATCCTGACTGCCATCCTCCAGCCGCGTGAGCCGTACTACCGTCGCTGCCAACTGCTCGAGCGTTTCCGACATCTCCAGATGTTGCTGTTGCTGCTCGCCGAGACGTTGTTCGAGCTCACTGACGTTACCAAGCGTGTCCTTATATTCGCCGCGCGGCTGACGCCGGGTCGCAGTCACCAGTTCTCCTCGCTGCTGTTCGATGACCTGCGGCAGCTCTCTGCCACGGCGGCCTCCGAGGACCGCGCCGACCTCGGACTCCAGCCCGGCGCTGAGACTGGCCAGCGCCGAATCGGGCAGGTCCGGTCTGCCGAAAGACTGTCCCTGCAGAACCCAGAGGACGCCCCACATGCCAAGCGTAGCCGAAGTCGCGCCCCGGTTGCCGGCCTCGGCGAATCCCAGAAGGTTGCGCAACTCGTCCTCGGCAGCATCCGCTTCGAGCAGCGTTCCACCAGGACATTTCAGCCGTGCAAAGGGACTCCTGACGAAGCGTTTGGTCAGCGTGTACTCGGCGCCGTTGACTTCAAAGACGAGCTCAACGACCGGCGCCGCGCTGCTTCGATCGTTTTGCAATGCCACGATTGGGCGTGCCTTGGAACTGTGGCGCTCGAACAGGACTGCTCGAAGCGCGTCCAACAGGGTCGATTTGCCAAGCTCGTTCGGCCCAACGACCAGATTGAGGCCGTCGCCGAGCTCGCCCAATTGTGTCGGCGCGGTGAAGCGCTTGAGTTGGTTGACCGAGAGCTTGCGCAGCTTCATCTTTGCCCCGATTCAAGCTTCTTGTGCTCGATGTAGAGTCGATGAAGAGCGGCGCGAGCGAGTTCGGCGTCACTGCCCCCTGAGTCGACGATTCCTCGAAGCCTGTCAGCAGCGGCGCGCACAATCCCGCCCGGATCAATACTGTCAAGATCATCGTCGGTGGGTTCCGGAAACAGCTGCCCACGATCGATCCGAAGATGATATAGCGCTGCGGCCACCCCATCGACGATCTGTTCCTCGAAGTGCAGCAGGTCAGCCAGTGAGAGCGCTCCGGAGAGTTTCAGATCGACCAGTGTATGGTTAAGGTCGCCATTCAGGTTCCGCAATTTGTGCTCAAGCAGACCTACGTCTTCCAGGTTCTCCACGCGCTCATCGAGCGATTCCCAGCGGTACTGACCTGGCGAGAGCGAAGTGACCTGGGGCAACGCATTCGGACCGTCGATCTCCACCAGCAAGGCTGTTCCCGTACCGCGCGTCTGAAACGAGTCAGTCTCGGGCGTGCCGCTGTACCAGCAGCGCTCGTTTACCTGAAGCTCTCCGTGCCAATCGCCCAGCGCCAGGTAATCAAGTCTGGCCAGGTCCGGTCGCGTCGGGTCTATCGGGTTGGCTCTCTGTTCCTCGTTTATGTCGAAGCCATACACGGCGCCATGAGCCAGGCCGATGCGGATCAATCTGTCATCGGTCACCTGATCGTCCATCCAGGCGGTGGGGTCATTGAGGGTCCGACGATGTTGGAGTGGAGCCGGAAGCAGGACGGCGGCATCCTGCTCGATGACGGTGGCGGTGGGTTCTGTGTGCACATGGACATTGTCAGGCAGTCCACGCCTTCGGAGTTGATCCCACAGTCCGTTGGGCTGGTACGGATCATGGTTTCCCGGCAACAGATGCCACCGTACCGACGTGTGAACACGCATTCGCTCGACGACCTGGTTACGAGTACGGGGGGAAGGCGTTGCGTGGTCGTAAACATCGCCTGCAACCAATACATGGCTCACGTCGTGCTCGTTGGCGAGATTGCCGATGCGCGTGATCGCCTCCAGTCGTGCCAGCTGGAGGCCACCCATCTCCACACCATCAGTGAAACGAAATATCTTGCCGATCTGCCAGTCAGCGGAATGAATGAAGCGGAATGCCATTGACTAAACAGGTTCCCCTATGTATGGCTTCGTGGTGATGACATAAAAAGTGGTCCCAGCGTCGGGGATGTTTGAAACAGAAAATCGACCCGAAACGAGGAGCGCCCGACGGATGTTACCACTGGAGCAGCTCGCATGCATCCACTGACAGTCACCCTCTGGTGGCCGACGCTGGGCTGTTTTCGCGGATGCCCCTCATCCGGGACTGGGTGGACGGGTGAACCGCCATGTGGACCCGGGAGATACGCCGGGTCGGGCCCATGCGGGAGGCAAAGCTGCTGACCCTGGTGGCGTCAGGGCTGGCCCATGGTGACTGCATTGACGACGCCGATTGCCTCACGCCAGTCACCACTCACGGTCGTCGGATGAAGCCAGGCGGCCTGTCGAAGTCGGCCGCAACGATACGGGTCACGTCCAGGCGGCGCATCACCATCAGGTGCAGGAGATCCCGCGCACTCAGACCATGATGGGTCCCGGTCAGTTGTCCCGCCGCGAGGACATCATCGATGGTCACCGGAGTCACCCTGCCGGGCACCATCGCAGCGAGGCTTTCCACCACTTCCTGTCCCGCGTCCCACCTCTCCGTCCGGAGATAGCCAGGTGAACCCCATCCTCAACCGGCACGCTTCACGTCCTGCCCCGGCAATTGGCTCAATAACTGCACTACGCCTTACAGATCTGTTCAGTCAATGGTCAGTCCTCGTAAGATTTTGTCGCAACGGTAAGGAGCTCGGCTTCTCGATAGGCATCCCGTATGGCGGCCATGATTGCTTCCCAGTCATATTTCTTTCCTGACAACCTCCGGTGGCGTAATCCGCTCCTTGAGGTAGTTTCCCCAATTAACTCGTCGATTTTGCTTGTTGAATCGAGGGCCAAGTCATCCTCTACAGGCCAAAAGCTAATCTCGCCACCGCGCTCCTTACCGTTCCACAGGAGATTGTTGAACGATACCAGGAACCACTGCTTCCCAGGTACCAGCAGGTTCAACCTGACGTAATCGCCTCTGCGATTTGAATATGTGGACAATTCGACGATCTTATCCTGCTCCATAGCTATCGCTTCGTCATAGAGCCATTGCAACCCAGGTTGGAATTTTTCCGGTGCTCGCTCGATACTCTGTTTGAAAACAGCAGCGCCCTGATCAGTTGTCGCCTTTCCCGAAGGTTCCGATCTGGTTTCCCGTTCCCGTTTACCGAGTTGCGTTTGGTAATCGGAAGCTTCGGGCAGGGGGATGACCACGCTTGATTCCACCAAGATGTCATCACCGTTCCGATGCGGCTGAAGACGGACGCACTTGATTTCGTGACCTGCGTTTCGTAGCCAGGCATCGTTCAGCCACATTACGCACGTAGTCAGTTCCTTGCTGAAATCTTCCGCAGCCAAAATAATGCGGGGAACCTCTGTATGAAGCGCATGATTGTCCGGTTCCTGCATACCCAAATGTTCCCGAATCCTGATCTCGGCGTCGTCTGCCTCGTCGGTGCCGCTCGCCTCATTGACTCGCTTGTCCAAGTAGTCTTGGTAGGTATCCACAATTTGCTGGAAGGTCATGTTGGCAACCATCGCGGCGTACCGGATCGCTTGCAGATCCATGTGGGCGCCGGTGTCGCCTCGTTTCAACTCAACCACTACGAGGCGCCCCTCAGCATCCAAGGCCAACAGGTCAATCCTGCGGTTGGAGTCCTGCCAACTCCCGAATTCCTCAGAAATTATCAGGAGCCTTTCCTCCAAAACATCAGGCAGGTCGCGCAGCATACGTTGCAAGTCCGCACGCTCCAACACCCCTTCCTGGCCAAACGATGTTGGAGCAACCTGGACCAACTTCTCCTTTTTCCCCACCATTTTGTAGATAGCCATACCAATCAACGTCCCTGCCCGGATTTCTTGTGATACCGCCTATTGCGTTCCCTGCCGGTGGCGATGGTATATCAGCCCTTGGATAGGGTCTACGGCGCAAAGGACTCCCACCAATGGAAACGGAAACGCCGCCACGGCCACTGTACAACTGACCCCACAGTATCCGTAGCCGAGGTTGGCCTGCAGCCATGCGCGGACATGTCTACTCGTTCCAGTGCGGGCAAAGAATGCACCAATGACCAACTGCTCCCTTATCACTGGGATCAGCGGTTAACGCCATGATGACCAACTCGCTTGTGGTTCGCCCAACATCCATTACGTTGGGCAACGCGTTCATGAACCTCGCGCCGCCTGTAGAACGGAAATAGAACCGCTGGATCGACACTCTCGCCGGCTACGCGAAGACCATTTACCGCATCGCTGGCCAGGACTACTGACGCCACCACATCATCGGAGCCGCCGTGGCGACCGGCGTCATCGGCAAGATCAAGCCCGGCGCCGGCCCGGTGGCGGCCATGCCCCGACGAGCGCCCCCGTCGAGTACGACCGGGCCCGCCAGCGCTGATGAGGCGTACGCTGCCACCCTGCGCCAGCCTCGCACGTCACTGATAGCCCAAGTGGTAAGAACTGTCGCGACGGGACGCCAGCCGTCGCCGGTCAGGCCGGCCTGACCGGCGCCATTTCTGCCGTCAAACTGGTGGCACTGCGTCGGTTTGGTCAAGCTAGCGACGGTGGGAGATCGCCCTGCAGACGGGAGACAACCCGATGTCCTGGCTCACTTCAAGCTATGGAGACGAACGAATTCCCAGGACGACCGCGCAGAGAGCTCGGGGCGGGCACTCTGGCCGCGATGCTCAGCTGCCTCATTCCGGATTGGGATTCGACACGCGGCCCAGGAACAGGATCGTGCCGGTGCCGGTGTCCCGGATCAAAAATATGAAAGGCCGGTCAACCGTCACCTCAATGGGCTCTTTGCTGGGACCTGACAAAAGCATGACCGCGCCGGTGGCCGCCGCCGCCTCGGTCCCCTTTTCATCCACCGAAACGAACGCCTTGTGGACTACTGCGGCAATCCACAGGTCCCTGGACCTGGTCATGCCTGAAAAATCGGCTTCGGCGCCGAAAGCGTCGGGCATCCCCATTCCAGCCAGGGTATCTCCCAAGTCAAACTCCGATTCGAACTCGAACAACGGCATCGTGAGGGTGATGTAGTCAATCTCGATCTCATCGATGATCCGGTCAAGCATTGCCGAGTCCAGCGAGTCTTCTAACTCTCCCAGCTTACCCTCGTCGGGCAGCAGGATCGTCATGGACAGCTCCCCCCATGAGTAGGGCAGGTCAACCGCCTGGTACCGATTACCCTTGGCATATCCGTAGAAATCCTTGGTGGTCTCCGTCATCATAGGGACACTCACCGTCCCACCCCCGTCCAGATGAAAGGGCCGTGCCTCGGTATCCCTCGGGCTGAAAGGCCAGAGCCAAGACGCGTTGAAGTAGATGGCGTTGGTGAGCACCAACCGGGTGGAACGGTCTATGCCCCCCGGCGGCAGGAGGTCCTTGACCTTTCCTGAGGTTTCGTCAGACACCCAGTCGTTGATCCTGACTCGAGATTCATCCGGCACCCCCACGAAGTCCACGGCCATCATGCCGGCCCCGTAGTTTTTGGCCAATAAATCGAGAAAGTCTGGCAGGAAATGATAGCCCTCCTGGCCCCAGAGTGCGTTGGCGATGTTCAGGCGAAAATACTGGCCGGCTTCGCCCGCGTCGTTGGGCGTACCCCCTGGCTCTTTCCCTCTTGAAGCCAGGGTCCGGTCCAAGGCGTTGAATGCGGGATGAAGGCTGCTTTGCGGAAGCCTGTGGTGAAGGGTGTCCGCCATCTGGCGCAGCGTCTCGCCCCTGGCTCCGGCGGAGGTCATGGCCAGGGCCTGGGAGATGCTGAAGGGGGAATAGAACAGGTTGCCTTCACGACCGCTCAGGGCGTGATACAGGTCGAAAGCGAAGGCATTGTTTCCCCGCACCAGTTCGTCCAGGCCCGCTGCGCCCACGGTTGAGGCAGACCGGTCCTTGTCCGAACGCAGTTCCGCCGCCGCCGTTGAAGACGGACGAACGGGAGTGGTCAAGTTGACCGCAGTTGGCGCTCGCGTCGCGGGCGGAGCGGCCGACTGGGGTTCCTCTCCGCAACCGGCGAGTCCCGCGAACAGGAGCAAAGCCGTGACCACCGGCCGGATCCGGAGCTTCATTCCGGACTATCCCCCTGGCGTAGTTCCCGTCCCAACCGCATTTCTGACCGCATAACTATCGAGCCGATCGATAACAGGGAGGTAGTGGCGAATCTCGTTGTCAGAATGATCGCCGCCACCTTCACAGCGCACAGCATCGTCCAGCCCAACGTGACATTTCCGGACAGGTCCGGCGGCCCGCAAGTGAATGTATACCGGATGAGTTCGCCGGACACTGGCGCCAGATCCCTGCCCGTGGCGTCAACCAGATGGAACGCGGATTGCATCTATGCGATGCGGTTTTGCCGGCGACGGCTCCATACCAAGCAAATCCGCCAAGTAACGGACGCCCCGGTCACCCCGACGATGACGTTCACCATGACCGTGACAATGATGAGGGTCTCATCGCCAGCATAATAGAATATCTGGAGGGCGCTAAGTAAGAAGCACAGAGCGTAGGCGGCGATAGCCACGCCAATCCCCAGCATGACCGCTTGGAAAGAGTTGAGATAATGCATGACGCAGGCGCAGAGGACCCCAACCAGAACGCTGGGCAGTACGGAGAGTAAGCAACTCATGGCGAACAGCGTCAAAGCGGCGGCAACAAAGCCGTCGAATTGAGGGCCAAATGCGGGTACGAGGTTCATCACCGGTCTCTCAAAGGCGTCATTAATCCGCTCTGCATTTCCCGCCGCAATTCAAGCGGCTCAGCCATCCGACCTGTCGGCCTGGAACAGCAGCGCCTGATGGGAGTCCGTGAGGATCACCAACCGGTCTCCGAATATCATGTAGCGCCGCAGCCGGGGCAGAAGTTCCAGGTAACGTTCGGCCTGCCCGGCTGTGTCCCGCTCACTGGCCTCTTCTCCATCCTCGCGTGGGCACGCGCCGTCCGGCAAATCGTTGTACCTGGGGTCCAACCCGGCCAACCCGTCGGTGACCCTCTCTCCCTGCTTCACCTTGGAGAGGCTCAGGCCGTCGCGTCGGAAGTGCGGTACCCACGTTCGCGTCCGGTAATGGCCTCCTTCCGCTCTGGCATTCCGTGCACAGTTCGGCTCGCATGGGTTTGGCGCCGTCCGATCAGTTGGGCCTCCCCTTCCCACCGACTCAGTCGCAAGGCCTGACCACGAGGACCGGCGCGTCGGAGTGGCGCACGATGCGGTCGGCGACACTGCCCATCACCAGCCGACCCAACCCACCTCGTCCGTGGCTCGCCATCACCACCAGCGTCGGCCGGAGAGCCGCCTGGTCAATTACGGCCTGGGCCGGACTGTCGTGGAGCAAGTGCAAGGTTTCCACTTGGTCGGCTTCGGGTCGTTCAGTGGCCAACCGATGCTGCACCCGCGCCAGGTAATCGGTTACCTCTGCCTCGTCGTCCCTCATCAACTCCTCCACCCATGACGCAAGGGAATGCCCGGCAGCGCTTGCCAGGCCGGCCAGGCGACTCCTGTAGTAGCCCTGCGTGTGGGAAACCCGGACCAGCGCAACACTGGCGCCCAAAGCCGCGGCCAGATCAATCGCGTATTCGAGGGACATCTCGGCCAGATCCGAGCCGTCCAGCGGCACCAGCACGGTCCCGATCTCTGCCGGCACCGGTTCCCTGTCGGTCGGTCGCACGATGAGGACCGGATTGGTCACGGTGTGCAACACTCGGTCGGTAACGCTGCCCAACGCCCAGCGCGCGATCCCGCCTCGCCCGTGGGTGGACATTACGACCAATGCTTCCGGATCAGCGCCAGCGTGGTCGATGATGGCCTGCTCCGGCCATCCTTGCAGCGTCACCGCGGATAACGGGCAACCGGCGGGCTGAACAAGTTCCGCGACCTCGGAAAGGTAACGCTGCGACCGGCGCCGCTGCTCAGCCAGCATCTGATCGAGGGCCATCCTGGAACTCCGGTTATGCACCGCGGGCGGCAGCACGTCGAAGGCCTCGACCAGTTCCATGGGGATGGACAATGCTCCGGCGACCAGCATCGCGTGACCCAAGGCCCGTTCGCCGAGGTCGGAGCCGTCCAGCGGAACTATCACTTTGGAAAACATGGCGGCCTCAACATCTCTGAATTCATCGTGTCACCGGCAAGCGTTGCTGCATCCTGTTACCGGCGCGCGACAGTTCGGTTTTTCAGCGTCCTCACGCCATCTCCAGTTTAATATTACGCATTGCGGCGAGGATTGCCTACTCTTGGCAGCAGCGTTGAACTCGCACAGCGCCCGCGCGGGCACAATGCCGCGTTTACCCCTGCTGCGGACCGTGCCTCCTGACCGGTGGCAACCGTGTCCCCGAGTGCCTCATGTGGGCGTCGTCCTGCCGAACGTCCACCCCGTCATAACGGGTTCGCCTTCACGGCCGTCAGCATCCCCATGGTTCTGATCTGCTGGCACAGCCACCGCTCAGACGATGACCGCGCCAGCAAGCACGCAGACCGCAACGAGCTTCGGTGAAATCACAGTGGCCGGGCCACCGTCGGACGCGCGGATGCGGTTTCGTTTGATTTCAGTCGAGACCTACCTGCAACCGAAACAGCAGAACCGGTTGCAGGACAACCTAGTGTCGTTCTTCGATGATTTTCTGCCCACCTGTGGACCCGAGTACGCCAGGCTGGGGGATCCGGACCAACGAAATCTCGAACTCAGCTACCTGAGAAACGGCACTTATGCCTTCGACGCCCTGACCATCCGCCTGTTCGCCGACGCGTGGGCGCGTTGGACCGTCGAGCAGAACCAGCCGCCCGAGCCACTGGCCAGATACGTCGGCGAACTGAACCTGCTCAAAACCAGTCCCGACAACGACCTGCAGCGCACCTTTGGAGTCATCAACTCGGAAACCAAGCGCTACCGGGGCGTCAGCGACCGGAGCTGGACCGCCGCGTCCGCCCACATCAGTGAAGCCCTGCGGGAATAGCCAACGGCAAAATCTGGCGAACTTCAGCCTCGGTTCCTCGCCCTGCGGCGGGGATACTGGGGTACTCAAAACCGAGTGCACTGAGTACGGGACGTTGCCTTTGCCGAGGTAATTGACACGACACTGAAAGCGGATGGCGGAGTATCCAGGGGCAACACTTCGCGCCAAGCGCACCCATGACGTTGGTCCATAATCTCATCGTCCAATCTCTCCTGCGGTGTCGTCATCATCCGCTTCGGAGGTGTTCACGGCGCCAACTTCAGCGCCGGCCGGGACCCGATTGGGCAACGCCTCATCGCGTCCCCACCCATTCGTAGCACTCGGCGGGAAAGCCCAGCTGCATGACCCGCTGGGGCGGCATCGAAATTTCGCCGCGGCTAACCAGTTCATCGTAGAGAGCCATTGCCAACGAATCCTCACGAGGCAAGCAGAGGGGAATCTGTCCCTGGCGCATCAGTCGCGCGATTCGATTCCGCAGCCGGTTGAACCCGTGCTCCCGCCGGTCCCAATTCAGGTGGCAGCGCTGGCACAGCGCCGCCAGGTTCAGCAGCGACGCCTGCTCCGGCCGCTTGTCCCACACGTGGGCGATGGTGAGCACCACCCTGCTCCCCGTGACCGGATGCGGCTCATAGTTGACGGCGCCGCACCATTCGCACCGGCCGGCGGCGCGGTACTCGACGATGAACCGGCGCCGGAGGTTCCAGTCGACGGGGTAACGCTTGGCGATGTGGGAGGGTATTGGCATGACGCGTACTACAAAGCGACGTTTGCCAGCCTACCGTAGCATGCGCGCTGGTCATCCCGCACTGGCGAAACTGACCCGTTTCCCAGCATTGGCGATGATCCGAGTGGTCTTCAGAGCAACGTCTGCAGCTTGTCTATCACAGCATCCACGTCCTCCGGATCTATCTCGCCGGCCGGCGTTAGGTCACGCTCGCTGGCGTCGATGGACCGCACCACGTGCACACGGGCTGAGACGACCTGGCTGCGCCTGAGAATGGTAACCGGCGCGGCGACCGGCGCCACGCCAACGGTAATCGCCATTTTGTTGCCGTCGTTGTAATCAAGGACCAGAACCGTGGTTTGAAACTCTCCGCGGACCGGGTCAGTCAGACTGAGTCGCCACATTGTCCATGCCTCTATGGGGAATGTGCCCCGCCGCGTTGCGATTTGCCCGGGAGCATGTCTTTGGTCCAGTCGCAATCCGAGAGCCTCAACCACATCTTGAAGCTCGTCGGGCGATGCCTGACCAATGAGGTCGCCAAGCTTGCCCTCGTCCACGGTTTTTACATGCCAAGCGGATGCCCAGGAGTTGGATGCCGGTATGAGCACATGCTGCCGGCTGAGCTCGCCGCGCGGCATGGTGGTCGACGTCGGAACCGCGACCGCCACACCGTACCGTCCGTTAATCGAATAATGCGGGTTCCCACGCACGCGCGGGGATAGACCTGCGGAACGCCGGGACTGTCCGGCGACGAGTGAAATTCCGGCCACGCCGTTCCCGTCGCCCCCAACGTTCCGAGAATCCCATCATACCTTCGCACAAGGCGGGTTACGTAATGTAGAGCTACTCGTCCGCATCTACCTTTCGCTCGATATTGCAGAGTCCATTAGCAACTCTGCCTCTCCGACGCCGATCCAGCCCAGTGCAGTGCTTACTACAGTCGCCAGGGCCACACCTAAACTGACGCCAGGGTGCAATCTACATTGGCAGAGCGGAGAGTGTTGGCCCGGGCGCTGGCGGTCAGTTCTTCCGCTCGTGCTTGCAGTCCGGTACGTGAGCGGCGTTTGACTTCTTCCCGTCGGCTGGACAGACGGGTAAAAAAGTCGTCCACCTTCTCTTGCACCGCGGCACGGGCGCCCAGGCGCCGGTTGGCGGTCGCCTCCTGATAGGCCCAGCCTCAGATGGCCTCGTCAGCGTTGAAATCGGTAGATTTCCCCTACCATGCCGGATGCTGTCTACCTGATCATGTAGTGTCAGCCAGACTAATAGCCGTGATAGCATGATTTCAGTATTCACCATCGATACACCGGCTCTTTGGCAATCCGGAATAAGGAGGATATTGATGGCAAACGGCGAAATCGTACCTGCAGAGTTTTTCCATCCCGACGCATTTCCTTTCTCAACCAACAACCCCAGCGGGGTACCCGGCGACACCAAGATTGAGCCCAGCGTTGTGGCCGCGATCGTCGGCCACGTAGTCGGCAGAGTATCCGGCGTGGACCGGTTGGGCAACACCGGCGGAATACTCCGCGCCGTGGCCGACACCGTACGGTCCACCTCTGCCGCCCGTGCCACCGGCGTTGGAGTCGAGGCCGGCCACAAAGAAGCCATCATCGACCTCGACGTGGTCATGGTGTACGGCCACCGTATCCCCTCCGTCGTTCAGGAAATCCGCGAAACTGTGGCCCAAGAGCTTTTCGACCAGATCGGTCTCGTGGCCAAGGAAATCAACGTCGGCGTCGTCGGCATAGAATTTCCGGCCGGCTCCCCATCCCGAAGCGTGCAGTAGCAATCACGCCGGTGAACGTCTTGAACGCGCATCGCATCAAATCAAATGTTGCTGCACTTGGGTCGCACATGGTTTCCCAGCTGATCCGGCCACGAGATTGGGGATAGCTGGACACCGTAGTCGGAAAGACTCGCCGCAACGCATCGGTGGAGTTGATTTGCCGTGCGCAGTTCCGGCGTCCTCCGCCTTGTCGATATCCACCCTGGTTCACACATGGTGAGTTACGTAGCGCCAGATCTCGTTATGCGCTTGGGCTTCTCTGCGACTGTCACCAGGGCCAAAGACGAACCCCGACTCCGCTATTGCCGTGCGCCCGACGGGCGTCGGGTGAAACTCCATACTGACCATCGGCATAACCGATGGTATAGCCATTTTCGACCCCGTATCCGTATCCGTCCAGAAACCCCTGGGCTTCCCCAAAAGACCAGGCCACCCAGGACGCTCCCGCAACCACCAGGATTGCCAAGGCGATACCGGATGCCCATTTGAGTGGAACGTTACGATTCATCGAGTTCACCCGGTCCCGAGCGTACCACAACAATAATCAGGCATGGATCGAGCAGAAGCACGGAGATGTGGTGCGCCGCTTCGTCGGCCATGACCGTTACTCCGGTCAGGTCACCGGTCAGACCATGGCGCATCTCTACGGGGCGTTGCTCCTGTACGTGAACTTCTTCCAGCCCTCGTTCAAGCTAATCGACAAGACCCGGGACGGAAGCAGCGCCGTCAAGCGTTACAGCCCGCCGACCACGCCCTGCGCCGGCTGATCCAGCATGATGCAACCAGCGGCCGCGCTCATCCATTACCGGGCCAGGCTGGATCCGGTGCTGTTGCTGCATACCATCAGGGAAGCCCAGTCAGCCCTGGTGGCGGCGACTTCACCGGGGGTGAGGGAAACACCCCGTCCGGTGAAAGCCTGAGCAAGTTCCTTGCCAAGTTGCCAGGCTGTGGCGGCAGGGTGAGGTGGGAATAACATACCTAACTACACAGATCAGTGATGTAATGCCTGATAAGGAGGAGACCATGAGCCCATTGCGCATCGTCAAGAGCCTTTTCCTCAGACGGGGCGAGAAAATACCCTATCCCAAGTGGATACTCGGAGCCCTCGGGTTCGGCCTCCTGATCGTCGGCCTGGCGACGGTCGCTCCCCTCGTGGTCGAGACTCGCAACTTCACCGGCCTGATACTCCTCGAGTTCCTGCGGGCCGGCCCGTACGGAGCCGGAATCTTGTTGATCGTCATCGCGGTTGCCTACATGAGGGGGTTCAGGGCCGTTTGGCACAAAGCGCACAGCTAGATGTCAGGCGAGGGTATTGCGCTGTTTACAGTTGGCTGTGTAGTTAGGCATATAAGTCCGGCTGAATCGCGGCTATTAAACCCATTCCCCGCCGCTGTGTAGCCGTGTATATAGTCTCCGGTGAGGTCCGACCCACTCATGCGGCTCGGGTCCGAGGTCCCCGGCACTGGCGGACCCGCAAGGATCCCTTCGAGGGTGTTTGGGGCAACGTGCTGGTCTGGTTGCAAACCGAACCGGATGCTGCCAGCAAGGCGCTGATGGTCAGGTTGCAGGCGGAGTATCCGGGCTGTCTCAGCGAGGCCCAACTGCGAACCATGCAGCGCCGGGTGAAAGAGTGGCGCGGCATCATGGGCAAAGAACTGGTTTACGCCGGGACTGCTGAGCCCTTCGCACAACCGAACGGACTGCCGGAGTTAGCGCTGGTTGGAGCGGATCACAGGCTCTAAAGTTTCGTCAACATTCTTCGGTGAGGCAACAGGCGTCTGTGAAATTGCCGTTGTCCAACGATTCTGTCCTGCTGGATGGAAAGCGAAAAGCGGCTGTCTTGGCTGTCGAGACGTTGCGATAGTCAGGCCACCGCTGATAATCGGCAAATATTTGCTGTCGCTCGCTTGGCATAAATACCGGAAAGACGCTATGTTTCTGCGTGGCAATCCGCCTCAGGAGAGGGCATTGATGATCAACCGGCAACGCATGGTCAAGGAAGCTGCGCGGCAGATGAGAGCCGACCGACGCGCCAGGCAGATGCGCAAAAGCCGCCGGGCCTCCCGAATCATGCACACGGTGTGGCTGATGGTGGGAATCATCGCCGCCGCGTACTGCCTGTACGCGTACGCCGTCTGGAGCGGCAGGCTGTAATCTCACGATTCAGAACGCGGGTCGGGTCGTCTCCGTTGGCGCCGAAATCAATGGGTGTCGTGTGGTGGGTCCGGCGTTGCCTTTCTGCGCATCGGGAGTCGGTGAGTTGCTGGCAGTCAAAAGCAAAGCCCCAATGACTGCCAGCAGTTGCGAGTTTTCATGGTCGGGGAGTGTTGGGAAAGTTCAACGCCGGCGACCGCCGGCGTCCGTGCCGCGGATGTCGTCCTTCTCATAGGTCGTTGGTTAGCGGCCATCACATCGCGCGACTTTATGGTCTCGATATTCGGCTCCGGCGGCCCCTGGGATCCCCCGGCAATCCCGGGAGTCGTCAATTTTCAACACTCCCGATTGCGCTCATTGACAGTCACGCCTGACCCGGCGCCCGGGACCGGCTTACTCGCCCGGTGTTCTGGCGTCGGGCCGCTCCATGCGGTAGCCGACCCTGGGCTCGGCGAAGATGTACCTGGGGTTGTCGCCGTCCTCGCCCAGCTTGCGCCGCAGCCGCATCAGGTGGGTGCGAATCACCCTTGGGGTTCCGGGCTTGGTCTGGCCCCAGACCCGTTGCAGCAGGTGCTGGTGGGTCAGCACCCGTCCGGCGTGGATTGAGAGCTCGCGGAGCAGGTCGTACTCCACGGCCGTGAGGCGCACCGGCTCGCCGGCCACGCTCACCAGCCGCTGGGCGTAGTCGATGGTCAGCTCGCCCCGCACGTAGGGTTCCGACGGCGCCAGCCGGCCCGGGCCGGTGCGCCGTCGCAGGGCCGCCTGCACTCTGGCCGCCAGCTCCGTGGGCGAGAAGGGCTTGACGATGTAGTCGTCGGCGCCCATCTCGAAGGCTCGGGCAATCACCTGGTCCTGTCCGTAGCCGGACAGGAAGATCACCGGCACGTCGGCGATGCGGAGGATGTCCTGCATCAGTTCGATGCCGTCGGTTCCGGAGAGCGCCAGGTCCAGCAGGACCAGATGGGGCTGCTCCCGTTCCATCAGCGAGGGGGCCTCCTGCGGGTCGTCGGTGGCGGTTACCTGGTATCCCCCTTCCGTGAGGGCGTCCCGCACGAACCGCAGCGCCTGGGCGTCGTCGTCCACCGCCAGAATGCGGACGCGCTGCCGTCCGCTCCGGCCGGAGTGGTCGGCATGGCTGGCGACCTCCTCTGCCGCGGGCAGGGTGAAGGTGAAAGTGGCGCCCCGGCCCGGGCCGTCGCTCTGGGCCCGGATGCGGCCCCCGTGGGCCTCGACGATCCCCTTGCAGACGGCGAGGCCCAGACCGGCCCCCACGCCGTCACCCTGATCGCCCTCGGCCCGGAAGAACCGCCGGAATAGGTAGGGCAGTTGCTCGGGAGATACCCCCGCGCCATGGTCGGCCACCGAGATGGCCACGTGTGATTAACGACAATAAGCGCATTGCCTCAACAAAACCGTTACCCAACGCGCCCTGAGCCTTCAACAGTCAGACTCATCGGGCTGGCCCAACCGGTACCCGACCCTGGGCTCGTTGAATATGTAGGTCGGGTGCTCCGCACCGTCGCCCAATTTCCGCCTGAGGTTCTTCACGATGTTGCGCACTGGCCCGGTGCCGTCCGCGTGTACCGGACCCCACACGCGCCGCAGGAGGTCAGCGTGAACCACCACCCGACCGGCGTCGGCCGCCAGTTCGGCCAGCACGCGGTACTCAATGTCCGTCAACTCTACCGCTCGGCCCCGCAGGGTCACCCGTCGCGCTGCGAAGTCCACCACCAGGTCTCCCACTACGCAGGGCTCCGACGGTTCCGGCCGTTCCGTCGGGGCTCTCCGCCGCAGCGCCACCTGAATCCGCGCCACCAGCTCCGTGGGCGAGAAGGGCTTCACGATGTAGTCGTCGGCACCGGCCTCCAGCGCCCGGGCGATCACCTGGTCCCGTCCGTAGGCGGACAAAAAGATCACCGGCAACTGGGACAGCTCGGGCACGCTCTCCATGAGCTCGATGCCGTCGGCTCCAGGAAGCATCAGGTCCAGCAGCACCAGGTGGGGTTTCTGTTCTCGGATTAGCGTGTCCACAGCCTCCGGGTCCCCGGTCACCATCGCCGTGTATCCGGCCTCAGTGAGCGTGTCCCGCACGTACCGGAGGGTCTGCGGATCGTCGTCGACGGCCAGGACCCGAATGCGCCTCCCTCCACTTTGGGCGGAGCGCGCGCGCAGGTCTGTCTCCACCGGCTCAAATCCCTCCACCGCCGGCAGGGTGAAAGTGAACCTGGCGCCCAGGCCCACGCCGTCGCTCTCGGCCCGGATTCGCCCACCATGGGCCTCCACTATGCCCCTGCAGACTGCCAGCCCCAGGCCCGAGCCTCCGGCCCAGTCAGACCGGTCTCCGCCGTCGGGAAGAGAGAACCGGCGAAACAACTGGGGCAGCCGCTCCGGTGATATTCCCACGCCGTCGTCGGACACCGAGAGCTCCACTTGGACGCCGGCCGCTCTGCCCCCAACCCGGATGGCAGCTCCGGCCGGCGAGTGTCGTGCCGCATTTTCCAGCAGGTTGCCCAGCACCTGCACGATCCGCCGCCGGTCCGTCATCACCCGGGGCAGGTCCGCCGCCAGGTCAATCTGTATGTCGTGCCGGGCGCTGCCACTCAGGAACGTAGTCCTGGCCCGTTCCACCAACGCAGCCACATCGGAGGGCTCCGAATACAATGCCAGGGTCCCTGCGCCGATGCGGGCCACGTCCAGAAGGTCGGTGATCAACCCCTGCATCTGGTCGGCCTGCTCACGGATGATGCGGTGGAACTGGCGCATCTCCGCCGGGTCGAGGTTGTCCTGGCCGTCCATCAGGGTGTCCGCAGAACCCCTGATGGAGGTCAACGGCGCCCGCAGCTCGTGGCTGACCATGCTCAGGAACTCGGCCCGCAGCCGTTCCTGCTCCTCAAGGGCAGACAGGTCCTGCAACGTGACCACCATGCTCTCCACCGAGCCGTCCTCCGTCGGGATGGGCGTGGCGTTGATGATGGTTGTTATCGACCTGCCATCGGGCACCTTAATGACGATCTCCTCGGCGCGGACGGTCTCGCCGCTGCTCAGCGCCTGAGCCAGGGGGAACTCTCGGAGGGAGACCTCCCGACCGTCGGCCCGGCGGAAGGTAATCACGTCCAGCAGGTCCTCGGGAGACTGGTCGGGGTTCCGCAGGCTGTCCACGATCCGCCTCGCCTCTCTGTTCAACGACACGGGAACGCCGGTCCCGGTGTCAAACACCGCCACCCCCACCGGCGAGGTATTCACCAGAGTTTCAAGGTCGGCTCGCGCCCGCTGCTCGTCACGGTAGCGGCGGGCGTTGGAGATGGCCATGGCTGCATGAGCAGCAAACATCAACAGTGTATCCTCGTCCTCCTGGGTGAAGCCCGGACCTCCCTCCTTATCGGCGAGGTAGAAGTTACCGATGGAGCCCCCTCGATGGTAGATGGGCGCGGCCAGAAAGGTCTGGAGCAGTCCGGCCGGCCGGGGTATCTCCGGCAGGCGCATCGATGCGGCGAAGGCGGAGAAGTCTGCCACCCGGATAGGCTCGGTGATCTTCACCATGAAATCGAAGAACTCCATTCCGGCCGGGAGGGAGATGAACAGTTGGCGTTCCTCCGCAGTAAGGCCGGAGGTCACGAAGGCCTGAAGCCCGCCCGCCTCGTCCAGGATGGTGATGCCTCCCCTTTTCGCCCCGGTGATGGAGCGCGCCCCGTCCGCCACCTCCTGCAACACGGTGTCGAGATCCAGGTCCTCGGTGATGCGCAGGCTGGCCTCGCTAAGGCGGGAGAGCCGCTCCCGCAGGGCCCGAACCTCGCTTTCGGGATCGGCTGTGTTGTGCAACCTCTCATCCCCGTTCCGACCGCGGCGGCCTCTCCTGTCATTACAGGCAACTGACCGTATCGGCAGATGTTTTTTCAAAAAACACCAAATATGACGTTTATTATACGCTATTGCTCCGATATATCACGCTCAATACACGCAACAGACAGATACACTACCGAGCCATCCACGATTCTTCAATGGGGATCAGAGAATATGGCCTTCGGCAAAGCAGTATCCGCTCCCGATGCGGCGCAAGACCTTTGGGACGACATCACCCCGGGCGCAGCGGAGAACCTCAGCCCAGAGACATTCCATCGAACGGTCGGTCCGCGATGTGGGCTGCAGACGAACCGTCCGACAAGGCCGGCGCCCAACTCGGCGCCGGGCCGGCCAGATTCACAACGCAGGCGGTCAGCCAAATTGGCGCGTCCTGACTCCCGATTGACGACCGTCACCCAGAGTCCGTCCATGACACAGTATCGGCAAGCCGCAGACAAAACGCTCCAGGCAATGTTCCTCATCGAGGAGGCCTGTCTAACGGCCCTGCTGGAGCATCGGGCCCGGACCGGCGCCGAGGACGGGATGTCCACCCAGGAGATCGCAGAACGCATCGGCTTGGTTCGCTGGCTGGGCCTCGATGTGGGCGATGCCGCAGTGAGCAAGGTGCTGTGCAATCTCGCCAGGTCCGACCGGACCGAACCGGTCCCGGAGACGCACTCCACCGCCAAGTGGAGGATAACCGTGGTAGAAGCAGCGTACGGCCCATGCCCGTGATAGACGTTACGGCGCAATCCATCGAGGACGGATCGCTGGGCCAAGGGCACGGGTCAGACCAGTAACCCGACTGGGCCGCGCTGTCGGCGCTGACTCGCCAGTCGCGCGGCGGCCCGACGGCTGGGTTGAACCGACAGTCATGATACCCAAACGAATCGTCCCGATGTCCTATCGTCCACGGCCGCAATGAGCAGGCAATACCCGTCCTGTCTGGAGTGAATGGATGAACCGACCCGCGACGCTGCGCTTCGTGCTGGTTTTGGCGTTGATTTTGACGCTGGGCGCTGCGACCGCCTGCTGGGGCGGTCCAGATCCGGAACCCGAGCCAACGGCCGATATTGAAGCCACGATTGACGCAGCCGTTCGAAACGCCAGGCCCACGGAGACTCCGACACCGGACCCGACGCCCACCCCGACCCCCACCGAGGCCCCGACACCGGACATCGACGCGACCGTCGCGGCCGCAGTAGCGGCATCTCTGCCGACCGACACCCCGGTTCCCACGCTCACGCCCACACCGGAACCGAAGGCGACGCCGGAACCGACGCCCACACCCCTGCCGGAACAGTCCAGCGGTCCGCCCTGCATCATAGCCGGCATCGTGAGAATCAACGGCGCGCCGGCGCCGGCGGGCGTTCCCGTTTTCGCCCACAGCCAGGGCGCGTCGGTGGTCATCGAAGCCGTGACCGACCGCAACGGTCGCTACGTGTTGCAAATCGCGCATGCCAACATGGTGTTCGACCTGTTCGTGCGTGACACCGACACCGGCGAGGATACGCCTGTGACTTCGCGGGGATGCCGTGAGATCAAGAATCTTTCCATCGGGTAGGGGATTGGCGCTGCACCGGAGCGTCATGATCGCCTGGGCGACCGTCCTGCTCACCCTTTCCTCAGCCTGCTGGCCGCCGGGCGATTGGTCGACAAATCCAGATTCCTCGGCCGACTTGATCGTCGGCGTGGACGACTGCCGCCGACTCTGGCAATACACCTTTTGGGTCGAGATGCAGTTGGGAACAGGGCAGAATGGGCAGGGCGACGCGTTGCGCGCGGCCATCTCGGAGGTGCAGGCGCGACACGGCACTCCCTTGCCGGCGTTCGGTCACTGCTGGAACGTCCTGAAAGCCAATGGTTACTCGGTCAGCGACATCGAATACCCAGCAAGGTAACGGCATGATAGGGGCGGGCGAACATAACCCGCAAACCCGACCGGGAAACCAATCTGCCACGCCGTGCCGCAATCGGGATCATGATCCACGTGTGCCTATTCCGGACTACTGTAGGTATCGCTCCTCACATTCTCCACTCCGTCCATTGCGTTCCCGCTTGGTCTCAGCCCGACCACCGCTGCCATCAGGAAAATCTCTGACCTGCCCTGGACAAACGACGCGGCCCGAGAATTTTCCCAACCAGATTCAGGCCCCCATGCTGCGTATCTTGATCATCGTACTCATTCTCGCCGCCGCCGGCTGCGTCGCTGGATACCTGGTCGTATCGGTAATGCAGGGGCAGATCTTCTGATGCCAACATCGCGGCGCCTATGGATTCAGGCCAAGCACACAGGAGCAATATGCGCCAACCCCGGCACACGCCGGGGTCTTGGTATGACCGCGTTCTGCGCGCCGTGTCCGACCACGGTGGGACGGCGTCCCTGGCCCAAATCTACGACTGGATGCTGACCAACGGAAACCTGCGTCCCCGCGACCTCGTGCTGAGTACCAACGGTCGCCCGCGCTATCACCACATCGTGCGAGTCTACTGCCGCCAGTTGTGCGAGATGCGCGAACTTGAACGCGTAGGGCACGGGGTCTACCGGGCCACCACTGCAGAACTGAGCGAAACGCAGCTCGGCCGGCAAGGAAACGCCATGCCAAAAGTATCCGAAACCTCATTGCGAGATATCGAGATCGCCCTGGGCAAGTATCGGGCGGCGCTGGAAGCCTCCCAAATGCCTCCGGACGCACGACGCCGCCGCTACCGGCTCGCGAGTGAATTCGTCAAATGGCTGGCCGGCGGCTCACCCTTCGACACTGGACGGGGCTGACCCGATGGGCGTTCTCCATGATCTCCGCGGGCATTTTCATCGGGGGCTTGTTCTCATTATCGGCGGCGGAGCCAAGGGGCATCGGATCCCCGATGCCAGACTATCAGTCTGCAGTATCCCTACTCTATCACTGCCCTACCAATCCCACGCTGTACGAATTCATATGAAGCGCGTCATGGCAGCCCGGGATTGCTGACGCACTTTACTCTGACCCAAACGGAGGCTCCGAATGCGAACCCGATTTCTCGTCCTGTTCTCCACCCTCGCTCTGGCGTCAGTCGCCGGCCTTCTGGTTCTGTTTCTCCCCGGGCCGGCGGAGGCAGAGTACTGCGAGAGTGCCCGCATTACCGACCTTTACGTGGACGGTCACCCTCCGGGGATCAAAGAGCCCGGGTTCATGGTTCTTGATTGGTCCCTCGACATTGACCCATGGCCGGAAGAATCCCGGGTGGAGGCCACCTACAATATCCATCGACGACCAGTGAATAGCAGCACCTGGGAACTCGTGAGCATCGTGAGCGACAGGTCCGATTGGGAGGGCGCGCCCAAGCCCGGCGAATGGGTTTACTACGTGGGTCTCGCTTCACTCCGCACCAACGGCGATGTGGAAACGTGCAGCAGCGTCGGGGCGGAGACGACACTGAACATTCCTGCCGAGGCAGAACTGGCGCCGGAGTTGTTGGCCGAACTCTGCAAGAGATCCGAGGTTGTCGGGTTGATGACTGTGCGCCCTGAGGACGGATCGCTCATGCTCAAGTGGAATGACGAATTGGACTACTTCTACGAAGAGGTGCAGGACGACCTCCGGCATTGGGAATGGGAGGTATCCACTTTCAAGGCGGACACGGTCATCTACGGCGTTCAACGATCCGCTACGACATCGGACAACACGCCGTTGGGCTGGACGACACTGACCGAGACGACGGCGCGCACATGGACCGGTCCCGCCGAAGCCGGCCACTGGACCTACCGCGTCGGCACCATCCGCATGACCAAAGGCGATGTCTCTGTCGATTGTGAGCCGTGGTATGCCGAGGCGCATCTGTTCATCCAGACCGCCGAGGAAATCGCCGAGCAGGCACGACAGACGGCCGTTCTCAAAGCGGAAGCCACGCGTTGCGCCATCAAAGCGTTAACCAGCGATCTCCAGGGCGAGGCACGTCAAATCGTTGCCGGTGTTGTCGCGGATCGCGTCGCCGAATATATCGCGGTGAGGAGGAACGAGGATCATCCAGACCTGGAGTTCCAGGCCATCGTTTCCCTGGCCGTTATCCTTTGCACCGGAGAAGGTCCGCCGGTGGGCTACGGTTCCAATGCGAGTCCGGCGTGGACCGCGCTATCCATGCTCGGTCTCACGGATTTTCACTGGTAAGTCGCGAACGATCCACTCCCGGAATCTTTGAGGTCCGGTCGGATTGATATGTTGGATGCCCTTAGCCCCAATCCACCGAAAAGATGAGTGTGTCGTCGTGGTGATGGGATAAGAGAGTGCTCCCGGCTTCGGGGATAATGGTTTTTGAAACAGAAAACCACCCTGAAACAAGGAGCACCCAACGGATGCTACCACGCCGGTTCGGAACCGGAACTTGCTGGGGGACGGCGCCTTAGAACCTCGTACCCGGGAGGAATAACCCAGGGAGCATCCCAGCGTCCGATTGCATCAGCCGCCGAATCCGAACCGCAGGTTGCCGCTATGCGGTATGATCTACAGGAGAATGGAACCCACGGCAAGAGCGTCCATTCCAGCTGACGGGAGCATTTGTACGCTAGGTGGCGCAGTGTCCACGCTCGATCCACCAACGTTGCCGGGATGATCCGCAACCTCAGACTGGGCGCGGGCCACGGCCGACGCTGGAATGTCGGCTGCTGGACGAGCTGGAGTTAGAATATCGGTAACATGGCGCTGAGCTCCCGAAGGCGGACCGTTGGTTTGCCTCGTCGAAGCTTGTATTCGGACTGCGTGTGGAAGAAAGTTGCTCTGACGCTCTGCGACCGTGAGTGGCGGTGCGGCGATTGTGGAGCGTGGAACCAACGCGATTACCACGCCACGGCAAATCCGAGCCAGTGGCCGGGTTTGAATTCCCCGGCATCAGGACGCGGAGATCGTGTAAGACCGGCATTGCCGTCGGTTCTCGGTGAAACGTCAAGATAATCCAACTCTGAAGTCCGGCGCCCAACAAACCTTGAGTATCGGATTTAAACATATCCCGAATACCGGAGGACAGGATGAGCACCTTTGAAGAAGGGTTCGCCGTGACTGAGCAAGCGGCGGACTCGGTGTTGCAGGCATTGGGCGATGTTTCCAGACTAGCCAGACAACTCCAAAGGGACGCCAGGATGGGTAACATCACGGCCATCAGGAGAGGAACCGCCAGGCTGGAGGAAAGCCTGGACCTGATCCGGCAACGGATCGATAGCGCAACCCAAGCCTGGCCTTTCGCTCAGGAGGATGAAGTGGCATATTTGCAGAACCAATACGCCGGTGAATTGCAGGAAGAGGCCAGAAAGAATGGGCTACATCTGTTTGAAAGGGATGGCAGATTGATTGCTCATCCTTCGGTCGTAAGGGTCTTGCCCGGAGAACGAGCCGTGCGGATTGACCGACGCCAAAGCTCTGCGATTAGACCTACGAAAATCGTGGCGGACCTCGCGAAGCTCCAGCACAGTCCACCTCGGTTCAGGCATCAACCGTTCCTGGAATCTCTATACGGCGCATACCTGGCTCTTTCGCAATCTGACACTGCCGATAGGTTGAAACTGGGCGGTGTCGGTCAAGTAGTCCGACTGGACCGCATCTACAACCTTTTCACGGGCTTGCCTGGCGCACGACGGGAATACAGCCAGTTGGACTTCGCCCGAGACTTGTACAGCCTGGAAAGCAGCGGCGTCAAAGAAGTTCGTTCAGGAGCTCGTGTATCTTTCCCTGCATCCACGGGTACCAGAAATCCCAGAGGGACCATCTCTTTCGTAGGACCAAACGGCGCACCCATCCTCTATTACGGGATCCAATTTACCGGAGACAATCGATGACCAGCGCTCTCCAAATCCAGGATTGGCTGGAAATCATCAAGGGAGAATACCTCTGTGGATTCGTGAAGGACGGCGGGTCCGCAGTCAAGTTCGTCGTGCCCTCACGGGAATATCTTGGGAAATTGCTTGGTATCCGGTTGACGAGAATGGCTTCCGACCTTGACTATATAGCAGTCAATGTCGACGCCGGAGAAACCCGGGTTCACATGCCGCAAGAAATTTTCTTCCGTATCGCTGAACGCATTGACTGGCGAATCCTGGCCCGACGGGTGGTTTTGAAATTGTGCGAAGACCTGCCCTACCGGACCGATGGCATAGACCCCGCGGGCGATACCTCGATTCTGGAAGCCATCAGCGTGGCCAATGACGTGGAGGAGAGCCAGGTAGCCCTGGACCTGCGTCGTAGATTGCCCAGTGCCGTTACCCGGAACCAGAGTATGTCTCGCGATTTCAGGCTGGCCATGACCCACCTCTGCCTCACGGAGATGGGCGGAGACGGGCAGAACCTGGAAGCAATGCCTCTCCTGGAGTGGTTGACCGGGAGAAGCCGGAGGGTTTCCAACGTGAGAGCCTACTCCATTTACAACAGCATAGTTCGCACCAACGCAAGGCATTTTCTTGAATCCCTGTTGTACTGGGTACGGTTCGCAGGGTACTCCGGTACGATGATTCTGCTTGATGATACGCGTGTGACATTACGCCGGAATCCGAGAGACGGAATGCGTTTTTACTCCCGTTCGGCTGTAATGGACCACTACGAGTTGCTCAGGGAGCTGATTGACAGCACCGACCGCTTGCCTGGACTTTTCATGGTGGTATTGGCTACCGAGGATTTTCTGGACCCCGATGAACGAGGGAAGGGCTTTACCATTTACCGCGCTCTGCTGGGCAGGATCGCGGAGGAAGTCAGGGACCGCAACCGGTCCAATCCCATGGCCGCTCTGGTCCGCTTGACTGAGTCGACTGGTTAGGAGTTGTTGCAATGGCAGACCTTGCAAACACATCCCGGCTAATGAACCGTCGCGCTCTGGAGGCTTTGAGAAATGGGGTGCCAAACAGCGACGCCGTGGCGGCGTTGGGTTCCAACCAACCATCTGTTGAACAGGATTTTCAGACCATGCTCTCGCGGGTTTCAGACCCGGTAAACATGACGGGTTCCAGCCAGGGAATGTTGGTGGCGGGAGAATTCGGGTCTGGGAAATCCCATCTGCTCGGATGCCTGGAAAGTCAGGCTTTGGCGCAGAACTTTGTGTGCAGTCGGGTGGTCATCAGCAAAGAGACGCCACTATTCGACATGGACAAAGTCTTCAGGGCCGCTGTGGAAAACGCCAGGGTGCCTGGGATTACCGGTCACATGGTGGAGGAAGTGGCACAGAGGCTGGACTACAACTCCGATAGCTACGCAGACTTCTTTACCTGGGCCAGCGAGGAGGATAACGGTCTGCACCGCATATTGCCGGCCACTCTGATGGTGTATGAAAAATTCGACGACCTCGAATTGTTGAATGAAATCATCTGGTTCTGGTCTGGAGAGCGAATTCCTGTCAAGAGAGTCCGTGATGGATTAAGGCATATCGGGCAAATCCAATCCTACCCATTTCGCGCCCCCGCAGCCAGGGAACTGCCGCCACAAAGAACGAAATTTTTGCTGGAACTGATCCAGGCTGCCGGATACCGCGGTTGGGTCGTCCTCATGGATGAAATTGAACTGGTCGCCAACTACAGTATTCTGCAACGGGCCCGTTCCTACGCGGAATTGACTCGTTGGATGGGGCAGGCCACCGACGACAAATATCCTGGCTTGGTGTTCGTGGGAACGGTAACCGCTGATTTCGCCGCGGTGGTGCTTGACGAAAAGGAAGACCGGGACAAGGCTACCCCTCGCCTTCGGGCCAGGGGAAGAGAGGCCGATAACCTGGCCGCAGACCGTGCAGAAATAGGGATGCGCCTCCTGGAGCGCGGGCAACGAATACTGGCCGAACCCGATGATGCCATGCTGTCCAACCTGTACCGTCAGCTTAGAGCCATCCATTCCGGAGCTTATGATTGGGAAGCTCCCGACATCGACATGAGGGTCCTTCAAGCGGGACGGAGGAGGATCCGATCTTTCGTACGAAGGTGGATAAACGAGTGGGACTTGCGCCGGCTGTACCCCGAGTCAGAACCGGATATTGAGGAAACCGCATTGGAATTTCATTATCAAGAAGATCCGCTTTTGGAGGATCCACAGTCGGATGATCCGAAATCGGCCGGTATCGATGAAGATGAAGAGGTGAACTGTGAGGTTGCGCCCGGCTCCATGACCAGCCGGAAGTGAGGACTGCTGCGTTGCCTATACCATTTCGTGATTTGGGTGAAGACAAACCTTCCGGAGTAGCCGGTTTTCTGCGCTTCATCGGCGAACCGGACGGGGGAGGAATACGCGGCGCTCTGTTCATCATGTCCACTCGCGGGGAACCGATTGAGTTCTCTTTTACCAGGGTCGACGTGCACTCCGGCGTGCTTTGGCGCCCGGGACATGCCCGAAGTCGTGCGGTGTTCGCCTTGGCCAAAGCTCTGTTTGAATCCGCCGGCAACCAGGCTGACGTGATCTTGTCGTTGGCGGAAGAAACGCCTCCCGAGGTATTTTCGGACGACATGCATCCAGAAATTCCCCTATGCCGTGTGGTGTTCCAAGATTCAGTGGCTATGGCGCCATCGGAAGAGGTGCAGCGATTGTCCGAGTCATTACTGCTGTACTGGGCCACTGGAGTACCCTGTTCTGGTTCAGCGACGGCCTGTACTGTTGAACTCCTCGGGCAACGCCAACTATTGGTTGAACCTTTTGAGCGCGCGGCGCAGGGGATTCAAGAGGCGTTCGACTCGTGAAGCTACTACCAAACTGGCTGACCGGCACTCTGACGCCGCACCGGCGCGCTTGGATCCCGGTGCGGCGTCAATTCCGGCCGCAGCCGACCCGTTCCGTTTCTCCGGTTCCGTTGCAGCAGCCGAGTGTGCGGAACACACCATGTGGCTTTGGTGCAACCGAGCCCGTGGGGTCATTCTTGCGTAACCCGCCAGCCGCCCCAGATACGGTGCATTCGGTTGTGCTGGTCCCGGACGATGGCCCAGAAACACTGATGGCGTCCGTTCGCCCAAGGGAACGCGGGACGCCGTCCTCCAAACCTGATCATTCCAGAGCCTCAAGTTCGTCCATCTCGCCATCCTTGGCCATCCGATTGCGGCTCGTGCTCTCTCCTCCTCTCGACCTGTTGCTGCCCGGTCCTCGTTCTGCCCTGTCCTGGGCGGGCACCCTGATGCCATTCCAACTCGACGGCGTCCGAACCCTGGTCGGCAGCGAAAAAATGCTTCTGGCTGACGATATGGGACTGGGCAAGACCGTTCAAGTTATCGCAGCGCTCCGAATTCTGATGGTACAGCAGACTATCGAAACCGCACTGGTCGTTGCTCCAGCATCAGTCCTGGACCAGTGGCGCCAAGAATTGCTCAAGTGGGCGCCAGAACTAAAAGCAATGGTCATTCGCGGAACTCCCAGCGACCGCGCATGGCAATGGACGGCGCCTGTCCACGTCGCAATAGTCAGCTACGACACGCTGCGGTCGGACTTTACCGACGACCTCCGGTCTCCGGTACGCAGGAACACCTGGGGCGTTTTGGTCGCGGACGAAGCCCAGCGCATCAAGAACCGCAACCCTACGAGCATCGCTGTGAAAGGACTGCGACGATACCGCTCTTGGGCACTGACGGGAACGCCCTTGGAGAACAGTGAAGAAGAGTTGGCGTCCATCGTGGAGTTTGTGGACCACGGCTGCCTAGTTTCTCAAGATCACTACACCCCCGGTATCAGGCTGCGAGAGCGGCACCGAGAATTGCAAATGCGCCGGAAGAAGGGTGACGTGCTCAAAGACCTGCCGCCCAAACTGACCACCAAGCTCGCTATCGAACTGCTTCCCGGCCAGCGGCGCAGCTATGACCGCGCGGAACGAGAAGGAGTTGTATATCTGCGGGAGTTGGGGACAGATGTACGAGTGCGGCACGTTTTGGAGTTGATCCAAAGGCTGAAGCAGATTTGCAACGCCGAACCGGAAACGGGAAAATCCAGCAAGTTTGAAGATATCCGACAAAGGGTCGAAGCTTTGTCCCTGCAGGGTCACAAAGCCTTGGTCTTTTCTCAGTACGTAGGAAGCACGTTCGGAGCCGGCGCGGTGGCGGATGTGTTGCGGGAGTTCGAGCCTTTAAAACTCACTGGTGAGCTTGCGCAGGAAGAAAGGCGGGAGGTCATACGCCGTTTCAGAGACAACAACCAGCACAAGGCGCTCATCATCTCATTGAGGTCCGGCGGCGTGGGTCTTAACCTCCAGGAAGCCTCGTACGTGTTTCATGTAGACCGGTGGTGGAATCCGGCAGTGGAACACCAGGCCGAGGACCGCAGCCATCGCTACGGGCAGTCCAAGCCCGTGCATGTGTACAAGTATTCCTGCATAGACACGGTAGAGGAACGCATTGACCGGATATTGGAGAGCAAACAGGAGTTGTTCGACGAACTGGTGGACGAGGTAACCATTGATCTCGGGAAATTGATTCCCGAATGGCAGTTGTTCGACCTGTTCGGTTTGGATGACCCTCCCCGACGTCCTAGCAATCTTTAAATCGTCGAAAGTCTCTGGCACTTGGCAAGAGTCAGCCGGCAACCTCGTGCTGCGACGGACCGGCCACATCGGCCACCGGAACAGCCATGGAAGGGCGCATCCTCCTGCGCTTGTTGCCAACCTTAATATGGTAAGTGAGACTGCACCTGACCTCGGCGGAGACGCCGCGCCACATCAGCACGTAGAGGCTAATGTCGCCGTTCTCCAGGCGGTTGGCTTTCCTGACGGTCGGGCTGACGCGGGAGCTGCCATCACCCGATCGGTTCGACCTTGCGGTAGCACGCCGCACCCTATACGCCCAAAAGTAGATTCCCGGACATTCGTCGGAGGAATCCACCCCCTCTCAACTGACCCTGCCATCTACCGCATGGCTGGCCAGGACTGCTGCCGCCACCGGATCACCAAAGCCGCGGTGGACGCCGGCGTCATCACCGAGATCAAAACCAGTCCCGAACCGGTGGCGGCCATGCCCCGAGGAGCGGCCCTGCTGTGGATGACCAGGCCTACGCCGACACCCGACGCCAACGTTCCGAGGCAGCGACACCAGTAATCCGTTAGCGGCTTCACCCTCACGATGGCGGGAAGGGACATCAGCGCATCGCCCGCGAACCCGCGGCCGGCGAGACTCCCGTCGGCCAACAATGCCGCCGGCCACAGACGGCGAGAATACAGCGCCGCCAGCTGGCGGCGGCGCAGGCCCGGTTCGTGTACCATATTCCCCGATCGCCCGGGGCAACACGTCGCACCCGGTCGTTGAGAAATACCCAGGCGAAGACTGGACGGACGGGAGAGCGCATCATGCCCAAGTATCTTTACCAGGCAAACTACACCGCGACGGGAATGCAGGGGCTGCTGCGGGAGGGCGGCACCTCGCGGCGGCAGGTCTTTGACACCATCGCCCGGGAGCAGGGCGGGACGCTGGAGACATTCTACTACGCCTTCGGCGGCTCGGACCTGTACATGGTCTTTGACCTCCCGGATACGACCACGGCGGCGGCCGTCTCCCTGGCGATCACCGCCGGAGGCGCACTCAGCATCAGCACGGTGCAGCTGATCACACCGGAGGAAATCGACATCGCGGTGTCCAAGACCGTCACCTACCGCCCACCGGGAGCGTAGTTCTACGCGTTGCTCGCCGGCCCGGGGTATCGCGAACTTGTGGACGCCCCGGCGAACCAGGGGATTTGCATCCTCTGCGCGGAGCGCATGGACATGATAGGTGTTGGTTGTCGGATGATACGCGTCAGCCTCTGCCCAGGGACCTCGGAGGTCCCTCACGCCAACCGATCCAACGACATGGGCTTGGCCGGATGCGGGCCAGGCCACGGGGTGTTGTGTGTGCTGTGTTAGAATGTGGTCACATTCGCATATCAATATGACCATTGCGTGGCGGACGATATGACCACATATAGCATCAGGGAAGCCAAGGCCCGTCTCAGCGAGATACTTCGGGACCTGGACCGCGGCGAGGAAGTGATCATCACTCGCCGGGGAAGGCCGTGCGGACGGCTCACCGCGGTGGATACTGCCGTTGACGACAGACCCTCACTGGCCACGCTGCGGGGCACCCTGTCCGACCTGCCTGACGCCGAATACCAGGACTTCCAGGACATCAAGGGCATCTGGGAAACCCGCACGGAACTACCCGAGGAGATGACCGGAACGCCCGATGGTTAGCAGGGCCCGGTTCGTCACGGACACCCATGCTCTCTGGTGGTACTTCCGCTCACCGGAGCGCCTCAGCGCCGCCGCCAGCGCGGTCTTCCAGTTGGCGGAAACCGGCAACGCCACGGTGATAGTCCCCGCCATCGTAGTGGCGGAGTTCTACTACCTGTCGGTGAAGCTGGGCCATCCTCTGGAACCGTCCACCTTCCTGGCAGCGCTGGACTCGGTGGGCGGGATAGAACTGTCCGAACTGGGTCGGGCGCAACTGGAGAGGCTGGGTCGATTCCCCGAGGTTCCGGAGATGCACGACCGGCTGATCGCCGCGGAAGCGGACGTAATCGGCGCTCCGGTGGTGACGCGGGATGAGGCGCTGGCGGCATCGACCGGGATATCGACCATCTGGTGATCGTTCCGGTTGGGTCGCCGTAAGGATCACTTTGCCTGCTCTTCCGGTATCTCGCATCACAATCGATGAGTGCGGGGCGATGCTCACGGGAGGGACATGGAGGCCGCGATGACCGATGACCAGACGCGCCGTTTCGCCCAGTGGCAGGACGGCCTGACCACCGACATACTGGAGCAGTCGATTCCGGCCATCGCCGACGATCTGGCCGACTGGTACTGCCGCAACCACCGGCCCGCGCTGGACCCGGCGTCGTTCCCTGAGCAACTGCGCGCCGCGCTGCTGCGGAGAATCTGCGCCTGGTGCGGCGAGCGGATCCCGGCCGGCCACGCCTTCGACACCCGTGCCGGCGACCTCAAGGCCTGCGGGCCGGCGTGCTGCGACCGCATCAACGAAGCCCATGGTGTCTGACCCAGTATCCGCGCCATGGACATTCACGATGAGATCACCATCCCCGGGCAGGAGGCTCGCCACGGCGACGCCCCCGCCTGGCTGACCGGCAGTCCGGCCTGGCCGGCGGTGAAGGCGCAGACGGATGGTGGTCAGCTCTACCTGCACCAGGCCATGGGGCTGGAACTCGTGGGCCAGGGCCACAACCTGGTGATCAGCACCGGCACCGCCAGCGGCAAGTCCCTGGTGTTCCAGGCGCCCACCCTGCACCATCTGGCCGCCAATCCCAACGCCACGGCCATCGCCATCTATCCCATCAAGGCGCTGGCCCGGGACCAGGTGATACGTTGGCAGAGCATGGCTGAGGCCGCTGGGTTGGACCCGGGCAGCATAAACCGCATCGACGGCGATGTGCGCGACCTCACCGAGCGCCGGCAGATCTTTCAGCGCACCCGCCTCGCCCTGATGACCCCCGACGTGATCCAGCAGTGGCTGATGGCCTACTCGGAGCCCCTCTACGGCAGGCGGCCGCTGCGTCATGACCTGAGAGAAGTCCAGAACACCCAGTACAACGTGCGCCGGTTCCTTTCGAACCTGGCCTTCCTCATCCTGGACGAGGCCCACACCTACGACGGCGCGTTGGGCACACACTGCCTCTACCTGCTGCACCGGCTGCAGCAGAAGCGCAAGGAACTGATGGCCCAGTTCGAGCCCCTGCGGGTGATCGCCGCCAGCGCCACCGTCCACAACCCGGCCCGGCATCTTGAAACCCTCACCGGCCTGCCCTTCCAGGTGGTGGATGACCGCTACAACGGCAGCCCGCGCGCCGAGCTCACCGTGCAGCACATCGTCGGACGTGAGCCCCACGACGAGGGCTGGCGGGACCTGCAGGCGGCGGTGCGCGAGGTGATCAGCGAGGACCCCGACCGTTCCTACATTGCCTTCGTCGACGACCGGCAGCTGGCGGAGCGTGCCGCCGCCGGCATCGAGGCGGCCCGCAGCATCACCGAGGACGCCATCATCGTGGAGTCCCGGGACGCCATGGCCTACCGGTCTGGTCTGATGCGCCGGGAGCGCATCGAGGAGGCGCTGCGTTCCGGGGACATTCGTGGGTTGGCCAGCACCAGCGCCATGGAGATGGGCATGGACATCCCCGACCTCCAGGTGGGCTTCAACCTGGGACTGCCCCACTCGGTGGGAAGGTTGAAGCAGCGGGCCGGACGGGTCGGAAGGACCGGGCCGGGGCGGTTCATCATCGTGGCGCCGCGCCACGCCCTCCAGTTCCACGAGGACAGCCTGGCGGCGTACTGGAACCAACCGGTGGAGCCGGCCCGGCTCTACCCGTCCAATCCCAACATCAAAAACACCCACGGGCGCTGCCTGGCCAGGGAGACCGACCTCAACGGGATGGAGCGGTCGATCCCGTCGCCCACCGACGCCTGGCCGGAGCAGTTGCCCCACACGCTCCGGGAGATCGCTCGGGGCGACCACTACGCGCCGGAGTTCCAGACCGGGGATCCACAGCAGCCCCACCGCAGCGACATCAGGGACGCCGTCGACGGCCGCGCGCGCATCGTGCAGCTGATGCCGGGCGGAGAGAGCGAACCGCTGACCACCGACCTGCTCACCAGCGAGGTGACCCGGAGGGAGGCCGCCCGGGACGCCTACCCCCTGGCCACCTACCTCCACGCCAAGCAGAGCTACAGCGTCCTGGCCTGGCGGGAGTCGGGCGGCGAGACGGTGATCACGGCGCGCCACGCTCCGCCGCGGGAGACCCGGCCCATCACCCGCAGCGGCGCCACCGTCACGCTGCAGCAACCGCGCGTTTCCGAGCTGGGCCACCTGGAGTACTGCACCCACGCCCAGGCGGTGGCCTGGGAACGCATCGTGGGCTGCTCCATGCGCGAGCCGGGCGACGCCGATTGGCGGGACGTTCACTACGAGGCGGAGGGCATCCCCGAGGTGCAGACCAACCTGCGCACCACCGCCACGGTGATCATCATCTGGGAGGACTGGTTCGACGACGTGAACACGCGCAGGGACGTGGCCCGGGCGCTGCGGACCGTGCTGTGCAGCCGGGAGTCGATCCATCCCGCCGACATCCGCACCACGCACCAGAACGTGCGGGTGGTCAGGGACGGCCGCAGCAGCGAGGTGCGCCGCGCCATCGTCCTCTGGGACAAGGTGGGCGGCGGATTGGGACTGTCGAAGGCCCTGGCCGACCACCTGGGCCGCTACACCCAGGCGCTCCTGGAGATCGCCAAGCAGCCGGACCAGCGTTCGGAGCGAGACAGATTGCTGCGGGAGGACACCGCGGCCCGGCTGCACCGGTGGGCTGCCGCCGTGGCTCCCGACACGCTGGCCCCAGAGCAGACTCCCGTCATCACCGAGTACGGCGGCACGACCTTCCGCAGCCGGCTGGAGGCCCGCTGGGCGGCGTACTTCGACCGGCATGGCATCGTCTGGGAGTACGAGCCGGCGCGGTTCGACGGCTGGACGCCTGATTTCCGGCTGGTGTTGAACGGGGACGATGTCTACGCCGAGGTCAAGCCGGTGAGCGAGTTCCCCATGGACGTGGCCCAGCGGATCCTGAACGCCGGCTGTGATGCTGACGTGCTCATCCTGGGTCAGGGACCCGGTCACGCCTGGCGTTACCGGGGCGACGGGTGGACAACAGTGGACCTAACCGCATGGGACCAGTGCCGGCGTCCCTAATCATCGCGCGGGAACGGGCGTGCGCAAAAAGGGCGCAAGGGGGTTGTGCCGCCGTCGTTTGCCTGACCGCGGCGGGCCGGAGAATCGCCCCGGGACCGCTGCATAAGACCGGCCGACCGCACCCTATTTCCCGCCCTTAATAATCACAATATGCGTTGACCTATGCGTGCCCCCGCATAGTTGGTTTAGTAGCGGGTAGTTCTCTCCCTCCATACCGCCGGCGACGAACCCCCGGGCAGCTCCTGCGCCAGGCGGCGCTCCTCCGGCGTCAGGCCCGAGGTTACGAACTCCCACAGCTGTCCCCGTTCGTCCAGCGTGGTGATCCCAGCGTCCTGGCCCCGGCCAGCGAGCGGGCCCCGTCCACCATCCCTTGCAGCACGGCGCTGGGTGCCAAGGTCTTCGGCGAGGCCGAGACTGGCCTGGCCCAGGCGGGAGAGACGCTTCCGCAGGGCTTGGTTCTCCCTCAGCAGCTCGTCGGAGTTCATCTCGTTGTCTTGCTTCCTCGGGACTGCGGGCCGCAGCGCCGGATGGAACGGCGGAGCGCGGGTTCCGCTCGGCGCTTGGGCGCGTCCGCGCGCAGCCGGGCAGATGTTACCATACCGTTATCACAGTTATGTTACTTAATAGTTATCAAACAGTCATTGACTGTGATGATAGAATGCGGACAATCAACCACGCTCGTGAACGATCCGGTCCGTTGGTCGATACACTCGCGTCTGCCCATTCAGCGGCAGCCTTGCCGGATACTCACCCACCGTAACAACAGCGTCCCATGCCATGATTGCCGCGCCGGAAAGTAGAGGATGCGACCGTGACTAGCGGCAGGCTCAGTTCGGTCGGCCCCGCCAATTGCTGTCGCCGCGGCGCGCCACCAGGTCAATCTCCAGGAAACCCGGCGGTGGCCGGTTCCAGTCGGCGAAGGTGCGCACCGGTATGTAACGCCGACTTTTTCAACACTCCAGACGCTGAACATTGACATCCACCGCCCCTCTCAGCCCTGCTCATACGAGCACAACCCATCCCATCGGTGGATCCGGCGTTAGAAATATGTCATTCCATGCGATGGGTTTGCCCGTGCCCACACCTACCGAGAACCGTTATCAGATATTCAGAAACCGCGGATGGGTTCCTTTTCTGGCCATCGCCGCCTTGTTGATGCTCGGCGGCGCGGTCGGTTGGCACCAGCCCATGTCCTCGGCTGATCAAGGGCCGTTGGGCAGTCCAGTTGGTCTGACCGCGAGCAGCGGTCCCGGCGTCGGTCAGGTCTCATTGCGCTGGACGCCGGCTGCCAACGCCACGATGCACCGGGTGTTCGTGATCAGCCTTGATGGGAGCTATTACGAGTGGCATGACGCCGGACACGGCGAAGCGGTAATCAGCTCCCTGGAGATCGGTCAGGAATACCATTTCATTGTAGTCGCCGGACAGGTCCAACCTGACGGTATTTCCGTGCTGTGGTCGGAATTTACCAACTGGGTCACCGCCACCGCCGCCGCAATACCGTCGACCGCCGATCCCGTGCCCGTCAGTGCGGGATATACCCATAGCTGCAGGCTGTCATCGGAAGGGACCGCGGTGTGCTGGGGTGGTCGGGGTGAGATTGACCGCGGGCAAGCCAGTCCGCCCCCGGGACGGTTCACTGCGATCAGCGCCGGGGGACAGCATACCTGCGCGATAAATACCGAAGGCACAGTGGCCTGCTGGGGTGACGACGGCGACGGACAGGCCACGCCGCCCACGGGCGAATTCGCTGCCATAGACGCAGGCCGCGCTCACACCTGCGGGGTCCGCACGGATGGGACCGTGACCTGTTGGGGCAGCAACGAGTATCAGCAGTTGGCGGTCCCGGCCGGCACATTCACCGCAATCAGCTCGGGCGAAGAGCACGTATGTGGACTGAGGGTCACCGGTGCGGCCGAGTGTTGGGGGGATAATTTTTACGGACAATCCGTTCCGCCGAGCGGTACATTTCAATCGATCAGCGCCGGCTTTACGCATTCCTGTGCCGTGAGCTTGTCTGCGCACGTCGTTTGCTGGGGAGTCGGGGTGGCCGCGCGGGTGCCGGGATCCATTTGGGAGAGTGATCTGATATCGGTCACCGCCGGTCGTCAGCACACTTGCGCGCTGCGGTCGGGCGGAGCGGTTGTCTGCTGGGGAAGGTATAGCCTGGATGGTCGTGAGGATTCGCCCGGAGGCGCTTTCCGGCAGATCAGCGCTGGCGAGGCGCATACCTGCGGCCTGCGCACCAACGGGACCGTCGTTTGTTGGGGCAACAACCGCTATGGTCAGGCTGAATCTCCTCGATCATCAGACACCGTTTCCCAAGACACCTTTTCCCAGCTGGCTCTGACGAAATATCACGCCTGCGGCCTGCGCACCGACGGGTCGGTGGTTTGCTGGGGTGATGAGGACTACTCGGATCAGGCGCCATCGCTGGCGGGACCCTTCGAAAAGATACAGCTCAGGAACGAATCAGGTTGCGGACTGCGCACGGACGGGACGGTGGCCTGTTGGGGGTACGACTACATCAGTCGCACGCCATTGCCGGAGGGCGCCTTTTCCGCCATCCACATGCGCGACAGTTACGCGTGCGGCCATCGTGTCAACGGTACCATCGCCTGCTGGTGGGATGCCGACTGGATAAGCTACGAGGTGCATCCGAGGGGAGTCTTTTCGAGAATCTATCTCGGCGGCGGGAGAGGTAACGAGTACGCCTGCGGGCTGCGGGTGGACGGTTCGATAGACTGTTGGGGCGAGGATTGGAGTGGTCAGTCATCGCCGCCCACCGGGACATTTACGGAGTTGAGCCTGGGGTGGGACCGCGGTTGCGGATTGCGGACCGATGGCTCGATCGCCTGCTGGGGCGGCAACGGGGACAGTCGCACAAAGCCGCCGGAGGGGACATTTTCCACCTTGCAGGTTACGGATGATTACGGCTGCGGATTGCGGATCGATGGCTTGATCGCATGTTGGGGTGAGGGCGAGCCTGTTGACTTGCCGCCTCCACCTGGACCGTTCGTGTCGATCCACCTCGGGGAGTATTTCGCCTGCGCACTGCGAGGCGATGGGTCCGTCGCCTGTTGGGGCGCCAACGACAGCGGGGAAGCCGAACCTCCGGGGGGCAGCTTTTCTACCATACGACTTTACGGCGATTATGCGTGTGGATTGCGCACCGATGGCTCGATTGCCTGCTGGGGCAGCAATGAACATGGTCAGGCGACACCGCCCGACGGCGCGTTTACCGAAATACACCTGGCCTACGACTACGCCTGCGGGTTGCGGACGGACGGCGCCGCGGTCTGCTGGGGTAGTAATGAACACGGTCAGACATCGCCGCCGTAACAGTGCGCAGGGAGTATCTTTGACTCCTTTCCAGATCACCCGCCGGTCCGGACGTAGTTTGTGCAGATCCGCCCACGCCGCCGGCTCGGCGGCGGCGTGGGCGTTCGTTCCAACAGCACCCATACCCATCCTGGGTCAGGCATCCTCATGGCATGGCGCCCATTGCCATCCAATCCATACCAATGGATGACCAAGGACCGGATTAACGACAACAAAGGGGAGCGTTGGGAAAGTTCAACGGCGGTCGGCCGCCAGAGGCGGTGCTGCGTATATCGTCCTTTCCGCAGGTAGGCCGTCGGCGTTCCACTGAGGTTTGGCGTCGGTCGGGGCGTAGCAACGGAGGATGGTGTCAACGTCGTTGGTCATCGTTCCAGGGCGGCTCTGGCTCGATGAAGTCAACGCCCAGAACCCAACTCAGTTCGGGAAGCAGCAGGACCGGCACCGAGGCGTGGAAGGTGTTTTCCTCATCCGAACCAAAGTGGAACCACCGTCGGAACCCGGGCTCAGGCCACCCAAAGACATATCCAATCGTGAATTGCAACCCGTTGTCGTTCAACCACCGGGTGATTTCTTCACCCTCTTGTCCCGATTCAGCTCGGACCGTGACCTTGACTCGCTCGGACGTCGCTGGTGATTGCCCCGGGTTTGCGGTTCCCTTGGCGTGCATTACCTTGTGGGCGAGGTCGGGATGCAGTCTGCTGTACGGCCAATCGTGGTTGGGAGTCGATGCACAACCCAGTACCGTTGTCGTCAGGAAGAGAAGGGCGGCAACTGAAGTGCTCAAGGAGAACCGACAGGAGACGGTTCGAGAGCGGAGGCGAATCAGCCGATCCCAAAGGCCACCAAAGCAGCGAGTGCCGCGAGCACCAATCCCGACAGTATGACCATGCCGGCGATGCTCATCCTTCGACGTCCCCTTCCGTCCTGAATCCTGCGCTGGGCTCTGTCGTTCATCAGGTGTTCGTCCGGATGCTGAGATGGCGGCATGAACATCATGAACCTCCATAGGCCGGTCAGGGGCCGAGGAACCGTTTTGGCGACGCGGTGCTTACCATATCGTCAGTATAGACTACAAGTAGTATGGCCATCACGCACAAGTAAACGGGACCGGTCGTAGCGCGCACGGCGGCGAGGGCCTGGTCGAGGCCGGGTCGGGCGCGGTTGGCGCCGGTGAGGCCGTGGTCGGTGTAGATGCGGCCCTCGGCGACGCCGAGATCCAGGAGCGCCTGGCGCTGGGCGGTCACGTCCTGGCGGTCGGTGGAGCAGCGTGCTTATCCGATGAGGGTTGCGGTCATGGGGAAAGTGTACGGATAGGGTGTCCCGCATCCGCAGTTGTCTCCGTACCATTCATATGAGACGCTGCTGGCTCTGGTGTGGCGGGGGTGGTGGCGACGGGCTGCGCCGTCCGCTGGACGATCCCCTTACGGACAGCGCCGCGCGTAGCGGAATGAACAATGGTGAGGCTCACCACACGCTCAAGAACGCGCTCCGGATCGGACGCCAGGGCGAAATCCGCGACCGCACCAGCGAGGGCCAGCACTGCCGGAGCTGGGAACGCTGGATCGCCGGCAGATTGCTGCCCTGGTGGGAGTGGCCCCTTTCAACCGGGACAGCGGCACCCTGCGGGGCAAGCGGGCCGTCTGGGGCGGGCGCGCCCGAGTACGAACCATTTTGTATATGGGAGCGATGGCAGCCAGCCGTCATAACCCGGTCATCCGCGACTTCTACCAGAAGCTGCTGGCAGACGGTAAGCCGAAGAAGGTGGCGCTCGTCGCGTGCGTGCGCAAACTGCTGGTCATACTCAACGCCATGCTCAAACACGGCTCCCCGTGGTGCGATATGACACCGCCAGAAGTCGCTCATTCCTATTGACATTAAAGACGGTTGCTACCGGAATCAACCTGAATAGGCTCATCAGAGAAACGCGAGAACCAAAAAGGCGACCAGCACCGAAAGCGCCAAGCCCAACCCCAAAAGCACCACCATGTCCCCCCGCTTAGTATTCCCCTCCGCTTACTTTTGTCTGATTCCTCCAACTTACGCTGAGTTCTAGCGTGCATGAGGTGTTCGTCAGGCGGGGGAGGCGGCAACATGACCATCGTAATCCTCCGAAAGTCGGCGTATCGCCAATATAACCACCTCAGCGGAGCGGTACTAGTAGTCAGTCAACGTTGGAAGGGCACGGGTAGAGCGGTGACCAGCTCGTTGATATCCTCCTGCGTGTAGCCGGCTGAGCGCATGGCGCTGTTGGCTTCAAGCATGAGTCGCAGTGCTTCGCTCTGGCTGGCCATGTTTACTCCATCCCCGGTGGAGGTTGCGTACGAAGCCCTGGTCGATGCCGCCCTGGGGGACGCGCCGGACGGGTCTTGAACGAGTCTCGGCCCGTTGTTCGCCGACTGGCAATCCCGGTGCCTTCCGTTGGTGTCCCGAACACGTCCCCACGGCCTTGGTGCCGCGCCGTCGCGGTGTCTTGGCTTGGCTCTGTGTCTCTCGCGGCCGCTCGTTCATGGTCTCTTGCGCTCTGCCGGCGGGACTACTGAGGCTGCAGATCCCTCGTCTGGAACTGGAACCAACGGACGCTGCCGTCGTCGACCAGTTGTTGCACCGCGTGGTCGTTCTCCAGGCTGGCGACCACCGGCACGGCGGTCACGCCGGTGAACCGGCCGATGAGTTCTGCGTTGCGAACAGCCCGGTTGCTGTCTCGTTCGTCGGCGGTGTATGACGCCTCGACGGCGATGAACAGCTCGTCGCCGTTTTGGTCCTGGACCTTGGCGACCAGGTCAGCAACGTAGAAGCTGCGCCGGACCCCCGGCGAGATGTCGTTGGCTGTGGATCCGCGCAGCATGTTCCGCAGGTCGTTGCCGCTGAGTTGCTGCATAACGATATAGCCCAACTGCTCCGCGATGTCGTCTGCCATCTCGCGCGCTATGCGGCCGGCCACGTGGCCCTTGAGGTCGCCCAGGTCGTCCGTGATGCGCTGCAGGCGGCTTTCTACTCTGGGGTTGGTTTCGAGCTGCCGAGCGTTGAACTCTTCCTGCCGCTCGATGAAGCCTGTCACGTGGGTGGCGAATTGGGCGAACCGTTCCGGCAGCTGGACGAGCTCTGAGGGCAGGATCAGGCTGCGGACTTGGGCGAGGAACACTGGGTCTTCCTGCAGCGTCAGAAGCAGGCGTTCCTTGTCCTGTTGGCTCATCGTCATGGTGCTGCTCCGGGCTACGGTCTGATTTTATCACTCTGCTCGAGCGCGCCCCTAGCACGACTATGCTGCGTCGTGCTGCTGTGCATACTCTACGACGGCCCACCACTGTCCCGCGTCAACCATTCTTGCCGATTTATCGTCGATTAGTTTTGCCGGTTCACCTCCTCGGCCGCGGCAGTCTCGCCGCGTTGCTGTGCTGCGTCAGTCCGGTAGCTGGGGACGTCGAATTCCAGGATGACGGAGTGGTGGACCACCCGGTCAATCGCTGCGGCGGTGGCCATGGGGTTGGCGAAGATGCGCTCCCACTCCGAGAAGACCAGGTTGGACGTGATGCCCAGGGACCGGCGTTCGTAGCGTTCGGCGATGAGGGTGAAGAGGACCTCGGACTCTTCAGTACCCTGGGGCAGGTAGCCGAGATCGTCCAGGAGCAGGAAGTCGAAGTTGTCCAGCTTGCGCAGTTGTCGGGGCAGGTCGAAGTCGCGTTTGGCGGCCAGCAGGTCCTGCACCAGACGGTAGGCCGGTGCGAAGAGGACGGAGTGGCCGGCCTCCACCAGGCGGTGGCCCAGGGCGCAGAGCGCGTGGGTCTTGCCGGTGCCGGGGAGCCCGAAGGCCAGCACGTTGACGCCGTGATCCACGAAGCTGCCCTGGGCCAGTTGGTCCATCTGTTGCCTGAGAGCCAGCGGCATCCGGTGGTGTTCGAAGGTCTCCCAGGTCTTGCCCGAGGGCAGCCGGGACGCCTGACGCAGCCGGTTGCTGCGCCGGTGGCGACGATCCTCGGCCTCCTGTTCCAGCACCTCCAGGAAGGTGGACAGGGCGTCGCCGTGGCCAGCCTCGGTGAAACGGGCCACCGACTGGGCGCCCATGGTGGGCAGCTTGAATTCGCGACAGAGCTGGCCGATGCGCTCCGGGATCACGCTGGTGTCGGTGTCCATCATGCGCACACCCCCACCATGGCCGTACTGCTCGTGAGCAGACCGTCGTAGATCTTCAGGTCTGGCTTCCCAGAGAGGACAAGCACCGGAGCTTGGGGCACCCTGGGCTCGGCCAGTTCTCGCACCTCGGCGTAGTCGAAGGGCTGACCGGTCTCCAGCAGCAGCGACAGGGCGCTGTCCACCATGACCTCCATGGTGGTGGCCGCCAAGTGCAGGATCCGGACATACTCCACGTCGGCGCGCTCACCGCGCCACTGCCTGAGCGCATCGTAGGCCAGTCGAAAGCGCAGGGTGGGAAAGAGCTGCTCTCTGAAGCGGTAGCGAGCAAAAGCGCCCGGCTTGCGCACCAGGGAATTGGTCACGTGGCGGTAATTGACGTTTACTTCTCCATCTCCCCGCACTCTCTCCATTCGTTCCACAAAGTGGCCCTTGTAGTACACTTCCACGTGATCGGAATAGAGGCGGATCTGTACCACCTTGCCAATGAGCCGGGACGGGACGCTGTAGCTGCGTCCCGCCACCTGGATGGTACTCCACCGGCGCACCTTGGACTGGTAGTTGGCGTATTCCGGCATGGGAGCTGGCGGTAGGGGCCGTAGGCAAGCCATTTCCTGCTCCAGCTTCCCCCTTACCAGGCGATTGCGCTTGGCGACCATCTCCCGGACGAAACCGGCGTAGTCGTCGCCAGTGTGGAAATCGCGGCTGCCGCGGAGGATCAGGGCCTGGTCAACGGCGTCCTTCAAACGGTAGTGAGCGTGCTCGGCGACGCCGTTTTCATGACTCTTGCCAGGATTGATGCGGGTGGAACGGGCACCGTAGTGGTCCAACAGGCCGGCAGGGCCAATTGTCGTCTATCAACAGGTCAGCTTCTCCGGATGGTTCCCCCGGCACGCGCGGAGATAGACCCGGAAGATGTTAGGGAATTGCATAAGTCGTTGAAAATCGCAAAAAATCTCGACTTTTTCCGTTGCTCACGCTTGATTCCATAACCAAATGATACCATAACGCCAAGAAATCGAAGCCCAGAAAAGCCCTTTTCAGCTCATTTCAAACCTCCCTAAACCTCTTCCCAGTTTGCTACTGATACCTAATCCAAGCCGTTGACCGAAGAGAAATCCCAGCATACATCGCCTACCAGCAGCGCCAAACCCACACCTGCTAAATACTTCAACCGAAGTCAAGCTTCGGCAACAACTTCGACCAACTACTTCAAACCGGAAGAAGATAAACGCCTTCAAACCACGAAGTGTTGCCAAGCCCAAAGTCTTCAGCCATATTGGAGCAACGCACCGCAAATCAGCGACGCGAATCCAGACAAGGAGCAAATCAATGGAATGAACCTACCAAAACCCAAGCGAGGCCGCAGAGTGCATTCCGCGGCCCCTGGGGTCGAATCTCCAAGAACAAAAGGAGCAACCACCATGGATGCAGTGCTCGTCCTGAGCCTAGGTCCTGGACTGTTGGTGATACTTTCCTTCTGGCTAAAGCTCGGAAGATAGGCACGCCAACACAGACATTCGCCCCGGCCATAATACCAATATGGCCGGGGTCCATCAACAAAAACGCCCCCGGACAGAGCAACCGGGGGCGTCCGTTTGGCTGTATTGGAAATCGATCCAATTATCAACGAGGACTATACCCACTCACCAAACCGTACGCCAACAACTCGCCAACCCACTTTCGACCATTTCTGCCTAAACCCCAATCCACAGAAGAGGTGATTGCCGCTGGGTGCTGAGGGGGTAAGAAAGTGCTCCCGGCTTCGAGGATAATGGTTTTTGAAACACAAAACCACCCTGAAACAAGGAGCACCCAACGGATGCTACCACGCAATGACCTCGACCGCATCCAAATCGCTTTCGATGATCACCTCCTGGTGGCCAATGCTGGCTGCTCCTTCCGGTCACCCTGGCCCAGCGCCTGGGTCTGTGTGAACTCGTCGACATCCACATTGACCTGGGAGATGCGCTCGGTCGGGCAAACCCGGGAGATAATCTGCTGACGTTGGTGGCATCCGCACTGGCCGGTGGTCCGCCTGTGGCGGAAATCGATGACGCCGACGCGCTGCGGGCGGGCGGGAGTGAGCAGGTGCTGGGTTGTGTGGTGAAAGCGCCATCCACGCTGGGGACCTTCCTGCGGAGTTTCCGGTGGGGCCACGTGCGCTACGCCGGAGCCACGGGTCAACTCACCGTGCGGGCCGACAGTGGCTTATACAACCACGCCATCGTCGCCGCCTGCCGCTCCCTCGTCCAAACGCCGCCGCCATATCCCGTCGGTGGATTTGGGTTTAGGAACGTGCGGCAGTTGGCAGAGTTTGGGCCGAACTCTGCCACTTTTGGCGGTTCTGGCACTGCCATCGTTCGGGGCGATCGGCGACCGCCGGCCCCTTTCTGGCAGAGTTGTTCCAGTCTACTATGCCACCATAGTACTATGCCATCATGGACGTGCCCCACTACTGGACCTCCGAACAGGTCCAGCGCCTCCTCGACGCGCTGGCCGCCCACAACCGCCACCAGGCCCGCACCGCCGCCCTCATCATGTGGCGCTCCGGCCTGCGCGTCTCCGAGGCCCTCGAGCTGGAGTGGCGGGACCTCGACTACGCCGGCGAGCCCGCGACGCTGCTGGTCCGGCGCTCAAAGACCCGCCGGGCCCGGACGGTGCGTATGCACCCCGAGCTGGTCCAGCTCTTCACCAACTGGCCCGCCAACCGGTCGCCGCGGGACAAGGTGGCGGCCATCGGCATGCGAACGACGCTGCGCCACATCTCCGACGGCATCCGGTGGGCCGACCTCGACCAGGAGTCGCCCGGGACCGGGAAGCGGCGCCCCGGCGCTCACAGCCTGCGCCACAGCGCCGCGCGGCACTGGCTGATGGTCGGCCGGGTCCCGCTCAACGTGGTCTCGGCCTGGCTGGGCCACGCCAACGTCCAGGTCACACTCCGCATCTACCTGCCCATCGTGGGCAGCGACCACGGCATGGAGAACGTGCCGTAGTTGACGCCGCGGCGGCGGGGCGCGGCTGAAAGAGAATGACGGCGCGGCGATGGAGCCGCGCCCTGGTTGCTGAAGGGACCTGGTCGGCTGAGAGTTATGGAACAGCAGGAAGTTGGGCCACTACGAGTGCGACGTACTCGGTGGCGGCTTCGATGCCGGCCTGGACGTAGGCGGCGGTTCGGTCGTTCTCGTAAAAGTTGATGTGGAGCTGCTCTATGGAGTTGAAGAGCATCAGGAAATCCTGGTTGGCGGTGTTCGCGACGAGGTCCCGAGCGATGCCCTTCAGGCTGCGGTGGCTGCGGTGGCTGCGGTGATAGGTCGGAGGCCTTTGGTTCTCGGCGTAGGCTTTGGTGATTTGCGCGGCTGCTCCCCAGGCTTTCTCTGAAGCCTGTCTGAGGTCGCCTTGATGGAACTCGGTGTTGGCCTGCAGCAACAGGTGGTGGGCAGCCGCTCGGTAAGTGGCGGTGGTCAATGGCGGTCTCCGGCGGTGTGGTGCGCTTCAGCTGGCCAGATGACGGCTCATTCGTTGGATGAATTCGCCGGTGAAGGCGACCCTTTCGTGGAGGTCTTGGGAATCGAGTGGTTCGATGAAGGTGTCTGGGTCGAGGGCCTCGGCGCTGGCGAAGAGAGTGAAGAGCCGGCGATCCTTGGAGTGCAAGCTGAACTGCAGGACGGCCTCCGCCGGCGGTTGCCCCGGTTCGGGTCGCCACTGTTGGCTGAGAGCTGCTGCGTCAATGATGCTGAGGGCGGCTTGCCATGCTTTGGAACGGGCCTCGGGCTGGTGTCCGGTTCGTGATGCCCGGAGAGCTTCGCTGTAAAGCGTATTGGAATGCTCTTTCAGTTCTTGTAGGGTTGGCATGGTGGACCTCGCTGCTCGCTTGGAAATGCAACTGTGGACCTGTTCGTTGATTGTGCAAGATGGATTGTTGATGGTCAACTGGGGTCGGAGCGTCGGGCGGAGCCCGTATATTTGGTGTTGGCACCAACTAGCCGTCGAACCGGTCGCCGCTGCGGCATATCGGTGAGGCGGTGGTGGTCAGCGGCCTGGACCAGGAATCGCACGGGACCGGAAAACGGCGCCCGGGCGCCCACAGTCTGCGCCACAGCGCCGCGCGGCACTGGCTGATGGTGGGTAGGGTCCCGCTCAACGTGGTCTCGGCCTAGCTGGGCCACGCCAACGTTCAGGTGACGCTCCGCATCTACCTGCCCATCGTGGGAAGCGACCACGGCATGGAGAACGTGCCTTAGCCGGACCTGGCCGGGGCGGTTTCAGCAACTGGTGGATGCGCGATATGCCTCATATCGCGCATCGAAAGCTTATGGTTGGGTCGTGGGCCCGGTGTTACTGCGGCGCCACGTGATAGACGACAATTAGTCCTGCCGGCCTGTTGCCTCACCGAAGAATCGGGTAACGCGCGGATGTGCGGGGTTGTTGGCGCGGAATTCCATCTGAACGGCCCAATCCATGACCGCGGAGAGATGGGACCTCACGTTTTTCGCGGTCGCCGGTTTGTTGCGCCAGATGGGCTCGAGAATGCTGAGAACGTCGTCGGGGGTGACGTCTGAGATCCTCTTGGAAAGGATGGGCTGGCAGTGGTTTTCCTTGGAGGCGCGCCAAGATAGTGCGGTGCCTTTGCCTGTCCATGTGGGGCTCCGGAGGGCAATGACCCGGTCGAAGGCTTCTGCGACGGTGGGGATGCTCCGCTTCGGTTTTCGAGGGTCTTCGCCGAGAGCGATTTCCCGGTTGAGGGGGGCGCCCAGTTCGCCGGGATCCAGGTGCGGGTGATCATTAGCGGGTTGGTGTGACATTTTGATGTCCTCCCTTGTTCGATGCGTTTTAGTTGTGGCGGGTTGTCCATACGACCATGTTGGTCGGTCGCAGGCAGCGACCCGGCGGGGAACGCACCCTAACGGGCTGATTTCCCTCGGCGCGCGCCCCGTTTCGAGTGTCTGGGTCGGTGTCTCCAGGCGGTTTGATGTTCATCGTGACTGGGGTCATGCTTGGTTCAGTTTCCTCATGCGGTTAGATCACGCGGTTTTGTCGAAGGCGAGCAGCTGGTCGAAAGAGAGCTGTCGGACAGCCTCGGTGAGGCCCTCCAGGTCGGTGGCGCCCGTATCCATTTCGGAACCCTGGTCCTCCGGCGATATGACCGGTCCCGTGGTCTCGTCAATGATCTGGTCGCGCGGATTTTTTGAAAGCAACCGATCGACCGGCACCACCTGTCCCATCGTCTTTTTCAGGAAACTGGCCCACTCCTGCATCACCGGAACACGACGCTCGAAAAAGTCACTGGTACGATAGGCCTTCACAATCGCTGCCGACGGCTTGTGAGCCAGAACCATCTCGGAAACCGGTTCTGGAATCGCATGTCCCTCTTCAGTAACCGCTCCGCCAGCCCAGTTGCTGAAGCTGCCCCTAAACCCATGTGGCACACACCCTATACCCAGCCTCGACAGGAGGCGTGAGAGGACGATATCATTCATTGCACCACCCCGCTCAGCAGGGAAAACGAAACCTTCACCACCGCCCTTTTCTTTGGCGTACGCCAACAGTTCCAACGTCTCGATGCACAACGGAACCTTGTGCACGTTGCGATTCTTCATCCGCGCGGCTGGGATAGTCCAAATGGCTCTCTCCAAGTCAAACTCGTTCCAGGTAGCGCCCCTGCACTCGCCACTGCGTACGCCCGTGAAAGCCAAGAAAATGATGCAGCACCGCGCCGCCCACCAAGCGTCGCAGTCTCTCACGAGGGCCAACGCGGCGCCCAGTTCGTCAGGCGGAAGGGACTGATGATGATCAGGCTCCGGCACCTTGCCAAGCGAGTGAGTAATCTCCTGACGTGCCGGGTTCGTAGTACGGTAACCCTCGGTAATCGCCGCGTTCATGACGGTACACAGGGTGCCGAGTAGCTTCCGTGCCTTACTGTTGTGCTCGTGCCACAGAGGCTTGACCGGCTTGAGCGCATCTGCCGGCGTGACGTCAGCCACAGATTTTTGCCATATCGGCTTGTAGCTATCTTTCGCGGTGTACCACAACTCCTTCGACCTGGGGTGGGTCCACCCGGGAGACCGTATGGCTATCACCTCATCGAACAGTTGGGCCACGGTCGGAACCGTCCGCTCCGGTATTCGTATGTCTTCACCCCGGGCAATGCGTGTCGCCCTGTCCCGGGCCTCATCCCTCGCCATGGCGAGGCTAACCAGCGGGTAAGACCCGAGCCCGCGCTCGAACGCCTCGCCCTTGAACCGCAGACGCTGAGACCACGACTTGCTCAACCGTCCGTTGGCCATGGGCTTGACAAGCAGGCTCAACCCATGGCCGCCGCGCCCATCGCCGTAGCGACCAGGAATCGATACGTTTTTCACGAATGTGGCTGATAGTTTGGCAGGCCTTCGCTTACCCATAGTTACCACTTTGGTCACCACTATTAAGTGAAACCGGTTCACGAACGGGCGTTCGTCTTATTGATACTGGCATAGCACACCTGTTTGGTTTTATGCTTGGAATTCGTCCGGTCACGTCGACGATATGCCGTACAATGACCGAACCTCCGCCGAATAGCGTCACCAGTCGGCGGACATCGTTGCCGCCTTCGCTCCCCTGGCCGTTTTCCTGGCGCCGGTTGCCACTCGTGGGGCGGCGTATGCCGTCGCACGTCTCGCTCCCTTCGCCGTGCTTCTGGCTCCGGACAAGGCGGAGCGTGCCAGGCTCCTTAAACCTCCACCTCTCTTTTTCTTCAATGGCATGACGCTGGCTCTCTTTTTCAAATGTGGCCGGCCACGCTGGGGCAGCCGGCCACGTCGTCATTCGGGTGTCGTGTGGTTCAGAGTTGGGGGGGGTTATCCCATGACCTGGGAGCCGCTGCCGCTGCCGCTGCCGCCACGGAACTTCTGGAAAGCCTGCCAGCCGAAGTAGCTGCCGAGGGCAACCCAACCGGCGATGAAGATCAGGCCCCAGTATTGCTTGATGGTTCCGGCAAGTGAGGCGATGGACACGTCGTACATGGTGTAGCGGTCGGCGCTCACGGCGTCGTAGGCTAGGTCGATGAACTCGACGAATGTTCCCAGCAGGGTGACCGCGATCACGGCTCCGAGGGTGGCCACGAGGAACTTCATTGCGCCGGACAGGCCGCCGGCGAATGTGTCCAGCAGGTATTTGCCGATACCGCCGAGGATGGCGATAGGGCCGATGCCGATGATGAGCACCAGCACGCCGATCACGACGTTGACGATGGTGCGGTTGTCCTGCAGGAAGTTGGCGGGGGACGCCCACTTGGTGTTGTCGCCCCATGAGGGGATTGCAGCGGTCGCACCAGCCACGTTGATGATTGTCCCGTCGGCGGCCATCAGCTTGCCCGTTGCCGCTGAGCCTGGCACTGCTGCTGCTGTCTGACACTTGCCAGCGGTAGAGCTCGCCGTCACATCCGCTCCCCCGTCGCTCCAATTGTATTTGTTAGGATCTTCGGTTTCGCCTGCGCCACCGTTGTAGTGAGGATTGGCAGTAGGAGTTGAATCGCTCGCGCTGACCCATACCACCCGGTCGAACCGGACGCCGGCCTTGGTCTCGCAGGATCCTTCCTGCCGCGCCTCCAGGTGGAAACCCTGGGCAGCGCCGTTGAACAGCGGGAACATCGCGAAGGCGAACAGGGCTCCCACCGTGTAGACAATGGCGGCCATCAGTTTGATGTGAAAGCCGCTCAAATCGAAATTCAATCCCATCATTTGTCAGTTACCTCTCCGGTAGGTGACCAGCCGCAGCCGGCCACGTCGTCAATGGATGTCGTGTGGTTCAGAGTTGGGAGGGTTATCCCATGACCTGTGAGCCGCTGCCCTGTCCGCCGCCGCCACGGAACTTCTGGAAAGCCTGCCAGCCGAAGTAGGAGCCGAGGGCAACCCAGCCGGCGATGAAGATCAGGCCCCAGTATTGTTTGATGGTTCCGGCAAGGGACGCTATGGACACGTCGTACATGGTGTAGCGGTCGGCGCTCACGGCGTCGTAGGCTAGGTCGATGAACTCGACGAATGTTCCCAGCAGGGTGACCGCGATCACGGCTCCGAGGGTGGCCACGAGGAACTTCATTGCGCCGGACAGGCCGCCGGCGAATGTGTCCAGCAGGTATTTGCCGATACCGCCGAGGATGGCGATAGGGCCGATGCCGATGATGAGCACCAGCACGCCGATCACGACGTTGACGATGGTGCGGTTGTCCTGCAGGAAGTTGGCGGGGGACGCTTCCTTTGCGCCGTTGCTGATTTTTATTACAGGAGCGGCCCCATCTGCCGTCGTGACGCCCGCCTGTATTTCCGTACCATCCGCCGTGAGCAGTTTGATGCCGGACAAGGCTACGAACGAAGCTGCCGTGGTGCCGGTGACTAACCCCGTGCTCTGCACGATGCACCCTGGCGACACGGTGTACCCATCGCTCCAATCGTATTTGTTGGGGTCCGTTTCCTCGCCTGACGCGCCGTTGTACCCATTGAGAAACGCAGTGACGCTGGCTTGAGTGAGTTTGGTTGCCGAGTTGGTGCCGCCATCGTTGGCAATCGTTTGCCCTGAAATGGGGATAACCCGGTCAAACCGGACGCCGGCCTTAGTTTCGCAGGATCCTTCCTGCCGCGCTTCCAGGTGGAACCCCTGGGCAGCGCCGTTGAACAGCGGGAACATCGCGAAGGCGAACAGCGCTCCCACCGTGTAGACAATGGCGGCCATCAATTTGATGTGAAAGCCGCTCAGATCGAAATTCAATCCCATCATTGGGTTGTCTCCTCCGTGTCCAGGCGATTAGAGGCGTGTCACGCGACTCTTGTCGCTGCGGTTGGCCCGCCGCTCAAAGTATTTCCGCCCGCTGGCTGACCGGCGCACCCCGGGCTTCTTCGCCCTGAGTTTCTTGTCTACCGACCGTTTGGTTTTGCCTGTAAGCGGGATGCCGGTCTTGCGCTTGCTCAGTGGCGTCTTCTTGGACCGGCTTTTGGCGGGCGCGCTCTTGGACTTCTTTTTTAGTGGCATGTTCAATACTCGGTCATTGGAATTGGTTCGCTGGTTTCCGTCTCTCTAATCCGAGTTGTGGCTTCACGGCGTGGCACGATTCCCCCTTGGCGCCCTGTCGCGGGCGCATAAAAAAAGTGGGGCCAAGTATCGGCCCCACTCTTGAAAAATATAATCTTGCAACTATGGCAACTATGGCGCGTCAGCCGGGACGGATTGTTTTAATCGCCTGCCGCTTTCCTCTCCCAGCACGGCGTCGGGGTTTTCGGCGATCCACTGGTTCACGTCGTATTGCTGCCGTTCGCCGTCCTTGTTGGTCAGATCGACCTTGACGGTATCGACCCAGCTGCGGTCGCCTGGTTCGTCGCCCTCCATCCGCTTGCGCAGATAGATGACGTCGGTCACCACGTCGGTGTCGGGGAAGGCGTCCTGGGGGAGTCTCACCGCGCCAAGGAAGTCGGCGCGGTCCGCGATGGTCTGCCTGAGCTTCTTTGATTGCGGCGCATCCAAAGTGCCGTGGGTGGTGATGAACGCAACCACGCCTCCGGGCCTAACCTTGTCCAGCGCCTTGACGAAGAAGTAGTTATGAATCCGGCTGGTGACGTGGTCGTCATCGAGATACACCGGATCGTGCACTCCGAAACTGCCGAAGGGGACGTTGGATATGGCCAGGTCCTGGGAGTTGTCGGGTATCGGGGCCGCTTCAAACCCGCTGATATGCACGTCGGCCTGGGGATACGCCGCCCGCAGTATGCGGCCGGTCAGATTGTCTTTTTCAACGGCCGTTACGCTGCGTTCGTCTATCAGGGAGGCCGGCCCCAATCCGATGAACCGGCCTGAACCCGCCGAGGGTTCCAGCACCTTGAGCGATCCGCCCGGGCCGGTGCCCTTGCCCAGGGCGTTCATGGACTGCAAACCAGCCCACACGCCTTCGACCACGTCGGGCGTGGTGTAGTGGGCATTCGGACGGGACTCGACGATGGACTGGTATTCCTGCGGCGTGGTGATGCGGCGCAGCTCGTCGCCCAGGTTCCGCCAGCGATAATCGTTGGTGTCCGGCTGAAATGCCTGCTCAAACGCCGAGTTGCCGAATCCGGAGAATTTGGCCAGCGTTTCCTGCTGCTGTTTGGTGGGCTCCGCGCCGGTGCGTTCCAGTTCCTTTAGGGTGGCGATCGCCTGGATGTTGGCGGCCCACTGTTCCATTGCCGTGCGCGGCGTTTCAAACTTGGCCATGTTCTAATCCCATTCCTTCCCGTGAACGTACATTACGATGGAGCGACGCCATGCCTGCGATGGCATTTCGCCGGTGTCCATCAGGCGGTGCGCGTAGCTTATGATCAGGTTCCGCGTGGTTGCCACGTATTCGTCCCATTCGCCGGCGGCCGTTGCCCTGCGGTACTCGGACCGGTCGGCCTCCCGCAGCATCTTGGCCACGGCCTCAAGATCGGGTTCGCCGCGCTCGCGTTCGGGAATATCGAGTATCGACCGCGATTCGTACTTCTTCTTTGCCATTGTTGTCTCCTTGACGGACTTTTCCCAAAAAAAATGGAAAGGCGTCCACGAAATGGATGCTCACTTCCGCCCTTCCGTAGTGCTCGAATGATTGCTTTGTGCGGAACGTCTATCCCGCGCTTTCAGCGTACAGACAGTCCCCCAAATCAAAGTGACAAACCAAACCCATGCTGCCGTCAATCGAAACCACCATGGGGCCTCGGGTAAACCTATTTGGGGGGCGAAATTCGCCAATAACGTCAAAAGTCCACATCCAATCGACATCGTCCATACTACGTACTTGTTGGCGAATGGATTGGGCGGGGGGGTTCTTCTCATAGCCGTATCACCTCATGACCAGTATAGGAGGAGGGACAACCCCGGTCTGCCCTTCCATTTCGGTCAGAATTTCGTCTTTCGGTGTACCCCGCCTGCTGCGCCGCCCCCGCTTGCCGCGTAGTCCACGATTGGGCGCGGCAACGTCCTTGGCGCCAGACGTTGGCAAAGTAGTCGTGCGACGCGGTATGGTTTCTGCTGCTGTGCCGCTTTCGCTGGATGTGAGTTGGACGTTGCCCACCCGCGCGTTGGGGTCAACCGGCGGCTCCGATGAGGTCCCCACAACCTCCATCGAAGTGATGTTTGTGTCGTCCACTGTCTCTGACACCTTTTGCAGGGTGTGAGGGTCGAATCTGACCCGATTCAGGGCCATCCATTCGATGAGGTCGGGGTGCTGGCCCGCTGGCGTCAGCTCTTTGCGGATGCTGGGATCGGACGGCTCGCCGGCATCTGTTACATCAGGGTCTGACGCATCCACGACGCGCTCAGGCAGGCGGATGGCCGAATAGCCGCTCTCGTCCACCACCAGGCGCAAGCTGCCGACTTTTGTATCTGCTGCTGGCGGCGGCGTGGGCGTGCTCCCCTGCGCGTTCACTGAATCTATGGCACGGGTCCCAATCGTCTCGGATTCGAGAATCCCGGTCTGCGGATCGTACAGGTTCTTGTTGTACTCGAACCATTCCAAGGCGTCGGTGAATTCGCCAGGCCCCTTGAGTTGGCGGCGCGGCTGCTCATCTTCTTCGTCGGTTTGCGGTCGGGGTCGCCGTGGCGTCGGTGTCGGGGTGGGCGTGGGTGAACCTGGAGTCGGGGTAGGCGTCGGTGTTGGGGTAGGCGTTGGCGTCGGAGTAGGCGTTGGTGTCGGTGTTGGTGTCGGAGTAGGCGTCGGAGTCGGGGTAGGCGTCGGAGTCGGGGTAGGCGTCGGTGTTGGGGTAGGCGTTGGTGTCGGGGTTGGTGTCGGAGTAGGCGTTGGCGTCGGGGTTGGAGTAGGCGTCGGAGTCGGGGTCGGGGTCGGGGTAGGTGTAGGTGTAGGTGTAGGGGTAGGGGTAGGGGTAGGGGTAGGTGTTGGTGTCGGTGTCGGAGTCGGAGTCGGAGTCGGGGTAGGTGTCGGAGTCGGAGTCGGAGTCGGAGTCGGGGTCGGTGTAGGTGTCGGAGTCGGAGTCGGAGTCGGGGTAGGTGTCGGAGTCGGAGTCGGAGTCGGAGTCGGGGTCGGTGTAGGTGTTGGTGTCGGAGTCGGGGTCGGTGTAGGTGTTGGTGTCGGAGTCGGGGTCGGTGTCGGTGTAGGTGTTGGTGTCGGAGTCGGGGTCGGGGTAGGGGTAGGGGTAGGTGTTGGTGTCGGAGTCGGAGTCGGAGTCGGGGTAGGTGTCGGAGTCGGAGTCGGGGTCGGTGTAGGTGTTGGTGTCGGAGTCGGGGTCGGGGTAGGGGTAGGGGTAGGGGTAGGTGTCGGCGTCGGAGTCGCGGTCGGGGTCGGTGTAGGTGTTGGTGTCGGAGTCGGAGTCGGAGTCGGGGTCGGTGTAGGTGTTGGTGTCGGAGTCGGGGTCGGGGTAGGGGTAGGGGTAGGGGTAGGTGTCGGCGTCGGAGTCGCGGTCGGGGTCGGTGTAGGTGTTGGTGTCGGAGTCGGAGTCGGAGTCGGGGTCGGTGTAGGTGTTGGTGTCGGAGTCGGGGTCGGGGTAGGGGTAGGGGTAGGGGTAGGTGTCGGCGTCGGAGTCGCGGTCGGGGTCGGTGTAGGTGTCGGGGTCGGAGTTGGAGTCGGGGTCGGGGTGAACAGTCCTGTAAGGCTGACGTGCTGCGCGGTCGGGGATATGGAACTGCCGCCCACAGGCAAGGGCGTCACGTTGGGATCAACGCCATACATTGGCTTTCTGGGGTCTGGTACGAGCGCGGCCAGCGTCGGCCCAGGCTCAGGGCGCAAGGGTCTGCGTATTTTGGCTGGTGGAGGGGGGAACGGAGAGGCCGGCGGCATCGTACCGCTCAACACTGAGGCGTAGTAGGTCTGGGGGTTCGATGTATCGATGACGGTGCCGTCAGGCAGTATTACCTGCACGGGGCGCATCGGCATTACGCCTGGTGGGAGTGTGGCTACCGGCTTAGGAACCGGCGGCAGTCCGGTCTGCAGTAGGCGCTGAGCGCCCACCGGCGAACCCGCGGGAACGTACGAAGGTGTGGGTGTGCCTGATTGGAACCTGGCAGGTCCCGAAAATGCTAGACCGAGTTGCGTATTGGTTAGGCCCATTTCCTGCTGGACCATGTGGCGGGCAACGCTTGGCGGCACCCCCTCGGCTTCAAGCTTTGACACCTTTCGGGTATATTCGGCCGCCTGCGCTCCGGATACCGAAGGAGCGGGAGCGAGCGCAGTGCCGCGTGCGGAGGGCGACGTGGGTTCCGGTACGACGATGTTCGGTGTAGGCGAAATGCCGCTGCCTCGCCGGTCGAATCGGTCGAGCAGACCAAATCCGACTGCCTGACCACCTGGTCCCCAGAGCCCCACGTTCGGACCGCCACCACTGAGCAATTGGTAAGTGACGTCTGCTGTCAGTTCGCCGCCCTCCTCCAATACTTCACGGCCGATACTGCCGGCTAAACCCTTGCTACCTTTTCTCGTCACCCGCAGGCCCTTTGGATTCGTGACCAGACTGCGCGCTCCTCTGCCCAGCCCTGCTACGCTCCGTCCCAATGATGGCACTGTGCCAGCTACAACCGCCCCCGACAGCGCAGAGAAACCGCCGTAATAGCCAGTGTCGATTAGGTGTTGTTTGGCTTCATCGGGAGTTATCAAGCCATCCGACCTGATTTCCTGGTCTTTGATCGCGAGTGTGGTGATCGGATTGACGAATCCGGCCACTGTGTCTGCGATCCTTTGTTGGGACTGTGCCCTGGCGCGGTGTTCGTCGGTGATGATCACGCCGCCCGTATGACTCGCGCTGCCTGCAAGGTCCGGCGTGCTGATACCCTGCGCGTTGACGATTGCTATGCGATTCTCTATTTCCGGCAGAGTCAATCCCGCCGTATCTATACCCATCGATTGAGCCATTGCGGGGGCGATATCTTCGTATTTGGCTGACGGCGACAAACCCAAGTCAACAGCGACGCGTTCGTTGGTGTTGGCGGCGATGTCCTCGTCCACTGCGCCTGCTATCGACGCCAGTCGTTGACGGCGTTCAAGCTCGGCAGCCGTATTCCTAACCCAATCCGCCTGCCCGGTATTCACCCCCAGGTCAACGGCTATCTGCTCGAAATCGTCGGCGGCCTGGTCCGCGTCCACCGCGCCGGCTATCGTTGCCAGTCGTTGACGCCGGTCAAGCTCGACGGCCACATCCGTCGCCGACGCATCGCCCGGCAATCCCAGCAGGTATGCAGTGTCCTGCGTGTGCGCCGCCGTTATCCGGTAGCCGTACTCGGCCGCGATCTGCTCCGAAGTCATGCCCTCGGTGTCCAGGCCGATTCTGTCGGTGTTTTGCCGGGTCCACCGCTCAAATTCCGCCTGATTTATCGCGGACTGCTGGCCCAGCATGTTAGCCAAGGCGTTGATGTCGCCGCCCACAGCCTCGATGGACTCGGGGTCCAGGCGTTCGGTCGCAAGTTGCCGGATCTGCCGCTCAAATTCCGCCTGATTTATCGCGGACTGCTGGCCCAGCATGTTAGCCAAGGCGTTGATGTCGCCGCCCACAGCCTCGATGGACTCGGGGTCCAGGCGTTCGGTCGCAAGTTGCCGGATCTGCCGCTCGTAGACGGCCTGATCCTGCTGTTGCTTGGCCTGGAGCTGGTCGCGCAGCTCGTCTATGGACGCCGTTTCGATGTCAAAACCGGCGGCCTCGGCCTGTTGCAGAACCTGCCGCTCGTAGACGGCCTGATCCTGCTGTTGCTTGGCCTGGAGCTGGTCGCGCAGCTCGTCTATGGACGCCGTTTCGATGTCAAAACCGGCGGCCTCGGCCGCCACCACGGTCGCCTGGTCGATCTGATCCTGCGTGGGGGCCTGACCGTCCGCCACCGTGCCGGGCAAATAGTGATTCACGTAGTCCCGGTTCTGTTCGTTCGTCTTTTCGGTAACGGCGGCCGCCACCACGGACGCCTGGTCGATCTGATCCTGCGTGGGGGCCTGACCGTCCGCCACCGTGCCGGGCAAATAGTGATTCACGTAGTCCCGGTTCTGTTCGTTCGTCTTTTCGGTAACGGAGGCGAACACCGCATCGTAGTCGGGCCTCTGGCCGTCGTAGCTGACGCCCATCCGGTCGGCCATGGCCAGGAGGTCGGCGCGCTGCTGGGCGATCTTTTCCCGGGAAAACTCCGGTTGAGCTTCTTGTCGCGCTTGTCGCGCTTGTTCTGGCGTCTGGCCTTGAGCGGCAATCGCGGAAATGCGTTCCGCACTCATGCCGGATGTGTCCCAGCCAAGGTCCTCAGCGGCGGCGCGGTTGTTGGACACGACATCGGGCGCCGGACTGTCGAAGGTTATGCCTTCGGTGGACGGCCCTTCGTACGGCCGTTCGGTGGGAGGACTCCAACCGCCAAGTTCCGGCAAAGTCTCGCCGGCCGCCAATCGCTCCTCGGCTTTGCGGGCGAGCCGGTCCGGTATCTCGCCGGTGCGTCGATATTCTTCGAGTTCGGCGCTGGTGAACCCATCCTCGCCAGCCAGTCGTTGCAGCGTGTGGAATTGTGCAACCTGCTGGTCGATGGGGCTATTGGGGTCCGGCTTGCGGTCCCACTCGTTTTGCAGCCGCGTTTGCTCTGCGATCATCGCAAAGCGGCGATCATCCAACGTATCCGGCACCTCGCCCGCCGTAGTACTGCCCACCACATTCCCGCGCTCGTCAACGTCAATCGTTACCACGGCATCGGGATCGGTTTGGACGTAGCCGCCGCCGGTGTCGGTCGAGACCTGGCCACGTGTCAGATCATTGATACGGACGATGTTCGCCTTTTCCTGCGCCGTATCGCCCCGACCGACCACCGCCTCTAATTCAACGCGCGCGGCGTTCAGTTCCTCAGGGGGCGCTCCCTGATTGCGCAATTCTTGGAGGGCTCGCTCAACTGCGGCATGGGCTTCAAATCCTAGATTCTCATCGAGTCCTTCCAATCCCGCATTAACATATGCATGATCCACCTCTGGGGCCGCGGAGACGGTAACGGCGTCCACGGACGATAGGCCGCTGGCATCGCCGCTCACCAAAGCGTCGCGAACGTCCTGGGCCAGGTCGTCGTCGCTCACCGTGTATGTGTGCCCGTTCTCGGTGTATGACACCGTGCCGTCGGCGTTGACGGTGTACTCGCGGCGTCCGCCGCCACCGCCACCGCCGACGGCACGGTCCTCTTCGTTTGCGACCTTTTCCGCCCAGGCGTCTGATTGCGCCTCGCGCCGTATGACGCTTTGCAGTGTCTTGCTGCCGTTTTCCAGATCGGCAATCCGCGCGTCGGCCATGCGAATATCGGCTGTGTATGGGTTTTCTTGCAGATAGTACGGCTCGCCCTCGTCGTCATAGCCGCTGGGTTGCCTGTTGCGCGACCATTCCGCAGATTGCTCACGGAGTTCTTCCGCTTTTTGCCGCACCTCTGCCGGGTCGTTGCTGTCGAGGCCCAGCCGGCGCGCGGCGCTGACCAACACTCGGACGTGATACGCATCCTGCTCCATCCGATTATGGCCCCGGGTCTCTCGGATCAGGTCAGGGTCCAGTCCCAAGCCGTGCGCAGTGTCTTTCAAATCAGCGGTTTCCAGCGCCCGCAAGCGTGCGCCATCCGCGCCGCCGGCACGTTCGATGGATCGGACTTGTTCCTGGGCTGTATTCCATTCCTCGCGGAGGCGTTCGGCTTCTCGTTCGGCCGAGTCCCATCCGGTCATGTTGGCTCTGCGTTCCGCCTCCATCATTCGGTTGCCCAGGTCGTCGGCTTTCTTTTGCGCCTCTGCCAGCTGCTCGTCGCGTTCGACTTGGCCCTGAATGATCTCCTCTCGCAGCGCTTGGCGCTGCGCGGCGTTGACCTGTTCAACGGTGGCATCGGGCGGCAGGCCCAACTGCTCGCGCTGCGCGACCTTGATCTGTTCAACGGTGGCATCGGGCGGCAGGCCCAACTTCTCGGCGGCTTTCATGCGCCACTCGTCAGCCTTTTCGTTGTTCGCCTCAATCGCCGCGTTGACTTCCGCGACCGTCGCCGTCGGCGGCAGGCCCAACTTCTCGGCGGTATCCTTCAGCCATTCCTCGGTCCGCTCGACCTGTGGGATGACGGTGCCGTTGATGTAGTCGGCGATGTTGGTGGTCGTGGTCTCGTAGACCGGGTTGCCGTCGGCGTCGGTTATGGGTTCGTTGTCAGCGTCGGTCTTCTGAATCCGCTCCCCGTTGTCGTCGGTGGCGTAGATATGGAAGGGGAGATTGGCGGTGGCCGGATCGTTGGCTATGGCCTGCAGGTCCGCCACGTCGCCGTCGTCGAGTTCGGCGGTGATCTCGTTGATCCGATTGGATGCGCCTTTGACGGCGATGCGTTCCTCGGTTTGTGGGATGACGGTGCCGTTGATGTAGTCGGCGATGTTGGTGGTCGTGGTCTCGTAGACCGGGTTGCCGTCGGCGTCGGTTATGGGTTCGTTGTCAGCGTCGGTCTTCTGAATCCGCTCCCCGTTGTCGTCGGTGGCGTAGATATGGAAGGGGAGATTGGCGGTGGCCGGATCGTTGGCTATGGCCTGCAGGTCCGCCACGTCGCCGTCGTCGAGTTCGGCGGTGATCTCGTTGATCCGATTGGATGCGCCTTTGACGGCGATGCGTTCCTCGGTTTGTGGGATGAGGGTATTGCGGATGAAATCGCCGAGGGTGGATTCAACGGGCTGTCCGTCCGGGCCGTCGATGGTGATGGGGATATTGTCGTAGGAGCCGTTGTCGGCGTTGGCGCGGAGGGTGGCGAGTTCTTCGGGGGTGATGCCGTCGGCGTCGATCTCCTGGTATTCGGTATAGGCGGACTGGTTGGTGTGGGCCTGCTGGGTTTGTGGGATGAGGGTATTGCGGAGGTAGTCGGCGATGGTAATGGTGGTGGTCTCGTAGACCGAATTGCCGTCGGCGTCGGTCTTCTGAATCCGGTTGCCGTCGGCGTCGGTGGCGTAGATGGTGAAGGGGAGATTGGCGGTGGCCGGATCGTTGGCCAGCGCCTGCAGGTCGGCCACGTCGCCCGCGTCCAGTTCGGCGGTGATGTCGTTGATCTTGCCCGACGTGTCCCTGACGGCGATGCGTTCCTCGGTTTGCGGGATGACGGTATCGTTGATGTAGTTCGATAGCGTCATGCCATTGGTCAACTGGATGTCGCCGTGGCCGCTGGCCGCCAACGCCTTCAGCGACGCGATGTCGGCGTCGTCCGGAGACGCCGACACGTCGCTCATGTAAGCCAGGACTTCCTGCGGCGTGGCATCGGCGTCGGGTGGGCTGGGCGCGTCGGAGGGAGTTGTGCCCGGGCTGGCTGGGCCGGACGGATCGGCTGGGTCGGACGTGGTTGTGTCGTCGATCGACGGGACTTTGCCTATGACTTGTCGAGTGGCGTATTTTTTCAGCAGTTCCGGTTGGGTCATTACCTCGCCGTCGGCGTCGCGGAATACAGACAAACCGTCTCGGGTTGCGTAGAAACGTTCTGTGGGCGTCATCTCGGCAAACGGTTTGTCGGAGACGCCGGCGGGGGTTGCTCCGATGCGCTTCAGGTATTCGTCAAATGTTTCCTCTCGCTGGCTGTACCCTCCCTGCTGTTGGATGTACTCTGCCAAAGTGATTGTCTTGGTGTGATATTCGGGCTTGCCATCGTCGTCGAGGAGCGGTTTGCCTTCTGCACCTCGTTTTGGGATTGGCCGGCCGAGAGCGTCGGTTACGATTACGCTCAGGGGCTGCTGGCCTTTTTCGGGATCGTTGGCAATCTCCAATAGTTGACGCTCCGCGCCGGTGCCGCGGGTGCGCCAGAATGGGTCGGAGGCGTCGGGTACGGCCCCCCTTTGCGCCGTTTCGAAAAGGCCCTGGACTGTAGCGAGGTCATCGGATTGCTCAGGTGTCAGTCCTGCGTTGTGCCTGTCTGTTACGGCGGATAATGCTTCGGCTTGGGTTGGTTCGAAGTTGTTGCGGGCGGCGTTTGCTTCCCGCTCCATATTGACGAGATGACGCGAGGCGGCGAGTGCTTCCCTAACCGCTCTGACGTCTTCGATGGTCGCCAGGCCATTCTGATAAGCGGTGAAAACGTCGTCGTAGTGGTCACGCCAGGTTGATCCTGCTGGGATAACGGTCCCGTCAGGGCGGAGGATTGTGGGCATAACGCGGGGGTCGCGGATTGCGGCCTGGGCGTTATCGTGCCGTTCCTGTGCCTTGCGCAGGTCGTTGTTCGCCTGTTCCAGGTCTTCCAGCGTTACCCCGGCAGGCGAATCGGCCGGAGCTCCGGGGTTGTCGACTACGACTTGTTGAGTGGCGTATTTTTTCAGCAGTTCCGGTTGGGTCATTACCTCGCCGTCGGCGTCGCGGAATACAGACAAACCGTCTCGGGTTGCGTAGAAACGTTCTGTGGGCGTCATCTCGGCAAACGGTTTGTCGGAGACGCCGGCGGGGGTTGCTCCGACGCGCTTCAGGTATTCGTCAAATGTTTCCTCTCGCTGGCTGTACCCTCCCTGCTGTTGGATGTACTCTGCCAAAGTGATTGTCTTGGTGTGATATTCGGGCTTGCCATCGTCGTCGAGGAGCGGTTTGCCTTCTGCACCTCGTTTTGGGATTGGCCGGCCGAGAGCGTCGGTTACGATTACGCTCAGGGGCTGCTGGCCTTTTTCGGGATCGTTGGCAATCTCCAATAGTTGACGCTCCGCGCCGGTGCCGCGGGTGCGCCAGAATGGGTCGGAGGCGTCGGGTACGGCCCCCCTTTGCGCCGTTTCGAAAAGGCCCTGGACTGTAGCGAGGTCATCGGATTGCTCAGGTGTCAGTCCTGCGTTGTGCCTGTCTGTTACGGCGGATAATGCTTCGGCTTGGGTTGGTTCGAAGTTGTTGCGGGCGGCGTTTGCTTCCCGCTCCCGGTTGGGGTCGCGGATGAGGTCGGCGAGGTCGCTGCTGGTCCACGGCAGGTAATCCTCTACGGACGCCTCCCTGGCGGCAGGCTCGGCGTCGGCCGGTTGGTTCTGGATCCGGGCCAGCTGGCGCCTTTCCGCTGCGGATAGCGTGCCGAGGCGGTGCTTGGCCAGCAGGATGGCCAGCAGCGATTGCGTGGTGGCTCCGGCGGTGACCGGTCCGGCGCGCCGTTCCTCTTCTTCCCGTAACTGGCCCATGGAAAGTTCGTAGGATTGGGTGGCCTGCTGCGCCGCCTGTTGGGCGGCCGTGGCCACCTTCGCGGCGTCGGTGGTTGCCTGCGTCGCCACCTGGAGTTGCGCTTCGGCCTTCTGCTGCTCCTGCACCGCCTGTTGGGCCGAGTGTTGGAGCTGCGTTCGCTCGGTCCGGCTGGCGACCTGGGCGAGCAGCTGCTCCAGCCGCTCCGTCTCCTGCCGCGCCCGCTCCGCTCGTTCCCTGGCTTCCTGAGCGCGCCGCTCGGCACGCTCCAGTCGCTCCCGAGCTTCCTCCGCTGCCTTCTCGCGGGCCTCGCGTTCCCGGCGATCGCGTTCTGCCTTCTCGCGGGCCTCGCGTTCCCGGCGATCGGGTTCTGCCTTCTCGCGGGCCTCGCGTTCCCGGCGATCGGGTTCTGCCTTCTCGCGGGCCTCGCGTTCCCGGCGATCGCGTTCTGCCTTCTCGCGGGCCTCGCGTTCCCGGCGATCGCGTTCTGCCTTCTCGCGGGCCTCGCGTTCCCGGCGATCGGGTTCTGCCTTCTCGCGGGCCTCGCGTTCCCGGCGATCGGGTTCTGCCTTCTCGCGGGCCTCGCGTTCCCTCTGCTCTTCCAGGATTTTTCGTTCCTGCTCCTGGCGGTATTCGCTGAAAGGCTCCGGCTCCGGCTCGTTGTCGTCATGAGTGTGCGGGACAGGCACCAGGTAATTGATGAAAAAACGCTCATTGCCGCCGACTGTGAACGCGGGGTTTTGCCGCGTACGATGACTGTTCCATTCGTGCCGGCACTCAAAGAGTTCCAGCCACCCGTCGTCGGTGGCGGGGTACAGCAGGTGGTCGAGACTGTTTTGGTTGGTTGAAATGTTGATGTTCAGCATGGCGTTGACTATGCACTCCCTGAGCGTTCTGTCAATTCTGCAAGTACTGCAACTATGGCAGTTGGCGAGGAATCCTCAATCTGAGAGCATCACCCAGCCCACGATGGCCAGCACGATCATCACCAGCAGCGCCGTCGCCAGGTAGTAGTTGCCGATACCGAACGCGGCGCAGAGAAACGCCGTCGCTGGCATGCAGATTCCCCCTGCGATAAAGGGACCCGGCTCGATGCCGCCCCTGAAGATCGCGACCACGATGATGACGGTGGCGGGGATCAGGGACAGGATGATCTGGGTTACCCACGCGCCGGCCGGGTTGCCGCCGGTGATGAATGACCGCACCGATCCGATGGTTGCGGGCGTGACCGTCAGATCGCGGCTTGCGGATCCGGACCGGTTGGTGGCCACGATGGACCACTCGACGGGACGTTTATTCGCTATGGTCTCCGCCCGTGTGCCGGTGTGTTGCGTGCTGACCTGGACGCCGGCGCGTCGCACGGAGACGGAATCCGCGCCGGACACCGCCCATGTGATTGTTATCTCTTCCCCGACTTCGGGCACTCGATCATCCACCGTGAGGGTGATCGATGGCGCGCCGGATTGGGCGGACACGATGACGGGCAGAAAGGCGAACAGCAGCAACCCCGCTCCGATCAGCGCCAGCGCCCATTTGGGTTGGCTGGCAACCAGGGTAACGGAAACCGCGATCAGTCCGAACGCCAATGCGAAAGCTATGCCCGCCCAAAGATTGTCTGCGCAGGCTCCCCCCACCAGATTCAGCACTACGATTGCGGCCAGCAGGCCAACCGCCGCGATGCCGCTAACGATGAGGGTCGTTTTCTGGACGGTGGGGAGTATTTTCAGGATGCGTGTCAGTCTGCGCATGGTCACCGCCCGCTGTACCGGTGCAGCCAGGAGAGGCGACCGGGAAAGACGGTGTACTGGGTCAGCTCGTCGCAGTCGCCGTGGTTGTAGCGCTCGATGAGCCAGCGGGTAGAGCCGCCGATGTCGGCGAGAACGTAGTCCTCGATCTCCGGCTCGGTAAGTCCGTATTCCGGCGGCCGGTGGCGTCCCTCAAAAGCGCCGGGCACCGGTGTGGGATCGGGGGTAGACGTGGGCGTGGCCGGTTCGCCGGTGGCGGCGGGTTGGGGCATTGGCGTGGGCGGCGGCGGCTTGATATGGGCGTCGTAGCACTTCTGGTACTCGTAGATCAGGTGAAATATGCGGTACTCGTTGTAGTGGAGCTGCTGCAGGGGCAGGTCTGCGATTGGCTTGGGGGTGGCGGTTGGCTGGGGGACCGGCGTCCAGGTGGGCACGGGCGTAAAGGTGGGCGCCATGGTGGGAGCCGGCGGCGGCGTGAATTCCCGGACTGCCCTGGGGACGTTGCAGAGCAGCGCGGCCGCCACGATGCAGCCGCCGAGGATGACGGCGATGGTCACCAGCAGGCGGGTCGGTATGCCGAATACGGCGGGGGTGAGTTGTTGGTCGTTGTTCTCTTGCATTGGTTCTCCTTGTTGGGTGTCTGGTCGGGTAAATCTGGGCTCACTCGAAGGGAAACAGCGGCGGCATGATCGGGCAGTCGCGCTCGAAGCGGCACTTCCAGTAGGGGAGGCAGGGGTTGCAGACGGTGCGGGCGCATTCGGGGCAGTCCACGCCGCCGTCGACGATGATGGTGTCGCAATCGGTTTCTCGGTCGTACTCGACGAGGATGAACACGGCCGCGTTGTCGCCGCAGCGCCAGCAGCGCAGAAACTTCGGTGGTTCGGTGGTGGTCATGGGGGCCTGTCAGCCGAGGGCGCAAGCGGCGGCGGTGCATGGATCGTCGCCGCACCAGCAGCAGGCTTCCCCGTCCCACCAGTGGACGCAGTGGGTGCCGGCGTCGTAGGGGTTGGCGGTGAGCGCCGCCTGGTGGTCCTTGCTGGCCACGCAGTTGGTTTCCTCGAAAGGATGGCTGAGCCCGCAGTTTTCGCAGTGTCCGTAAGCGACCGTACTCAGCGGCAGTGTTATCACGGCGTAACGCATCAGCGGTCCTCCTCAACTGCCGTCCTAAATTCGGGGTGCGGGCACTCCAAGACGACTTCGCCCGTGTTGAGGTCGATACAACCCCAATCGTGCAGGCTACGTCGACTTTCCTCGTCTTCGTCCTGCATCAACCATTCCATGAACGGGGTAACAGGCATTCCGTTGGGGAAGGCGGGAAAGCCCATACCCGCAGCCGTGAGCAGCGCATTGTCATCGATCATCCGGCGTTTCTGGACGTCGATCGGGATGGTCTCGAAATCTGGCGATGGCGCCGTTCCTTTCTGTCTCCTCAGCAGCCGGTTGAAATTCTTTGCGGCGGTGCGCAGGCAATCATCAAGGTTCATCCAAATCTCCCTTGGCGGCGTCTCACGCCACCTGTTGATAGGCTTCTCGCGGTATTGGCAGCTGGATCTCGGGCGGGCGCAGTTCACCGGCCTCGACGAGTTCCTGATAGACGTCCATGGCGACGGACACGTCCGGAGGCAAAGCGAGGGGCAGTTGTCCGGCCCGCAGTCGCCTGGCCGCGCGTCGGCGCGCCGTCCGATCCTCACCGGCCGTCATGGTCAGGCCACTGTTGGGGGCGTGAATGGTCGAATTGATTGTCCTGTACGATGCGCACGCGCAGCGCAATGCGCAGCGCGTCCTGGACGCTGGCCTGAACGCCGTCGGTGATGGCGGATTCGATCTCCGGCCAGCGCGCCGATATGACGGCGCGGGCGGTCCTGCAGGGTGCACAGCCGCAGTCGAGGAGGTGATGGCCCTCTTCCACGTAGGCGCGCATCTCAGAGTGTGCCTGGTCCTTGCCGTGGACGTAGCCTTCGGTGTAGCAGCCGCAGGCGTCCATGCTGTTGCATCCGCCCGGGCAGGTGGGTGCGTTGTCGATGGTGGTCATGCTCTCTCCTAAAGGGCGTCATAGCTTTGTTTGGTAAAGGTTGCGTACCATCCGGACACGCGCCCCGTCGGTCATATCGTCGAAGCCCTGGTTGAAGGACCCCCAGAACGCGCCGGTGAGTTCAACGGCCAGGAGCGCCACGCTGCCGCCGCCCGGGTCGGTTTCCTCCTCGCCGGCCTCGTTTTCATAGGTAACGGGGTATGGACTGGCGTCTTCCGCGAAGGCGTCCCGCACCTCGACTGCGAAATCAGCGGCAATCTTCTCGCATACCCGCAGGGTGTCGAACCGGACGGAATCCGCTGAGGGCGGGAACGCGAAGGCGTCAACAGCCCAATCCAGCCGGCTTTCCAGATTGTCGCCGCCGTAGGTGCATCCCTCGATGACGGCAAAGAGGAATCTGCCGAAGCAGTGCTGCAGCTCCGTCTGGACCTGTGCCGCGATTCGCGGTGGCAGATCCTCGGCAACCTCCCATATCTCAACCTTGGCCATGGGCATAATCGGCCTCCTTTACGGCGTGATTTCACGAAAAAAGTGACATTAGCCTTCTATCCCCCCCCCTGTGGGGAAGTGGGGGTGTGAAAACGCTTCACACGCGCAACCGTTCGGATTGACACCTCGTGGTCGCGGGCGATCTGGGCGCGCTTCTGGCCGGCGGTCAGGGACTCGACGATCGTTCGGTTTCGTGCAGCGATGGCCTCCCGTTGTGGGGCCCACAGCTGTTCCGCACGCAGTCTTCCCTTCCTGGCCTGGCTTTCGGTCATGCCCTCGTCGCTCGCTCGCTCGGAGGCTTTCTTCCAGGTATTGCGTATGAGCTTGGTGAATTGGTCGTAGGTGTGTTCGTGGCAGCGGTTGTTGTCGAGCACTCGCTGCATGTAGATGAGGGTTCGGGTTAGGTCCGGCGGGACCTTGCCCTCCGACCGCCACCTGGTGTAGACGAAGCGGGTGCACACGTTGCGGAGGAAGTTGCGCCAGGCTGAGGGCGACGGACCGCAGCACTGGTACGGATGGTCCTCCCTCGGCCAGCCCAGGCTCGTGTTGGAGCAGAGTTCCGAGGTGTCGGTCGTTGAGGCCTCAACCTGCGCTGTCCCATCCGGTCTGGCGAACCCTCGGAGGCTTTTCATGTAGCCGATGTAGGTGTTCCAAACCTTTGCGGTCAACAGCGGCGGATCGGCCTTGCCGAACCCGGGCTCCGGTTTGTAGCCCGGGTTCATTGGCGCAAGCACGTAGCTGTTCATCCCGGTCTTGAGGTCGACTTCGTCCAGAAACCCTCGATCCTCGTATTCCTCGAAGTCGTCGGCCAGCAGGAAGTAGCGGTGATAGTGCGAAGAACCGGATGCCGTCTGCACTTTCCAGTGGGTGTCGGGGAGCATGCTGTTGGCGGTTACGCCGGCCAGGGCCGTGTCGGTATCCAGAATGGCGAGGATTCGCCCGTTGAAAAACCCGCCCCTCACCAGCCAGGCGATATCGCGGTCCTTGTAGTCAACGGTCTTCCACCGCGTGATCAGTTCCGGCGTCGCTTCGCCGGCCAGAGATATCCTTCCCCGCGGGCGCTTGGTGCTCAAAGTCCCGGGATAGAGGAGATGGTCATAGCCCGCGTTTACGGCCAAGTCCAGGGCCGCGTCCATGCAGTCAGGAATCATGGCTGCATCGCCTGTTGGCCCTCTGTCGCCGCTTTCGCCAGACACCGCCGGCACGAAACCACGCGACGGCGGTCCAGCTCGGAAACATGGACGCTGTTCACCTTGGGGATGTTGTCGCGGCCGCAGAGAGTGCGCCGGCGCACGTTCGATGTCCGCAGGTGGATCCTGGTAGGGCTGGGACGGCCGTTGTAGACAGTCATGGCTCCTCCATCATGTTCCGCAGTACCCGTCGCATTCTTCGCCGAAATCGCGTTGTCCATCGTCCTCGACAGGTTCGGCGGCGTCCAAATCCTCCAGGACAAGACGTAGCGGTCGGAGACTGCGATGGAGGTATTTGGGACGGCCGTTTTTTTCAATTGCCACCCGTTCGGGTTCCCGCAAGCGTTCGTCCAAGACGATGGTCCTGGCCATGCCTTCGGGGTCATGGCGATAGTAATTCAGCCATTCGGCATTGGAGTGATAGGGGCAGCCCACGCAGCTTGATTTTGCGATGGGTCGGCCCGGGTACCGCTCACGGAACCAAGCGACGCAATCGGTACGGCTCATGCGCGCTTCGATCAGCGGTAGGCGTTTTCAATCCAGCCGTGGCGGGAGTCCTTGCAGCGCATCCATTCGTCGGTGCTGATCCCCATCCACTGCACCATGAACGGCGGGCGATTCTGCCGCGTCCTGGGTTTCCGGCCAATCAATTCCCGCGCCCGCCGGTGTATAGGCGCAATCTTGTAATCTTGCGTGCACTGACGCGGACCCATCCCGCGTTTGCCGTCAGGCATTCGAGCGAACGCGGGAATATCGGTGAATGGGTATTTGCGCCCCGATTGCACCCTTGCGCCGTCCCAGGTGTTCTCGTACAGATCACCGGCGGTTACCCAAATGATGGGGATGGGCAGCGCCAGAGAGCGCAGCCATTCCAGATGGTCGTAAACGTGCCTGGGTTCCCATTGGGTATCGGCGAAGATCGCCGCATCGGGCATTGGCCCGATGTCTTCCAACCCCGCCATCAGGTACACAACCGTGGACTGGACGCCGGCCCCCAACGAAATGACGTGGTGCACGTCGTCGCTCTCGAATCGGCTATCAATCGTGATCATAAATATTCACCTCCGTTGTAGACAGTCATGGCTGTCCCTCATCCACGTATTCACCATATTTGCCCAAACAGGCTGTCCATTGTCGGCCCGGAGGATCGCCCACTATTCCCCGATGGTCGTCAGGACCGCCGCAAAACGGGCAAGGATTGGCCGCTTGGCAGTGTGCCAGGGCCTGCATGAGAGCCGGAATCAGGTGGCCTATCGGTGCCTCATTCATCTGGTTCTCTACGGCGATCATGGCTAACGGCGGTTCATAGCCTATGAAGTGAGCGTTGCCGGACTTGATCGCCTCGATAAGATCGTCGAGTTCGCCTCGGGTACGGATTCGCGTCATGCCGTCACCTCTTGGCGCTGCCCGAAGTTGCGGGATGCCACCGTAGCGGCCGAGGTCCCCCGCCGTTCCAATTCCTCGTCGACCAGGCACTGCTTGCATTTCGATTTGGGGATCATCTTGACCCCGTCGCTGCGGTGCTTCTTCTGCTGGCCGAAAGCGTCCAGGGGCTTGTCCTGGCCGCACCTGGTGCACCGCTTGGTTTCAGCCGCCGGTTCCTCTCTGCGTGTGGGCATCAGCTCGTCCAGCTTGCCGGCGACGCGCAGATGGTGAGTCATCAAGAGCGCCACCAGCTTGCGAACGTCGTCCGCTGAGATAGCGCCCACTGCGTCTACGTCCATCACCGGGCCGCTGCGGTTCCAGCGGTCTACGCTGGGGGCCTCCACGCCCAGAAGCTCCCGGACGCGGACCACGGTTGCCGACTCATAGGACCAGTTCTCGTGAAACCGTCCCATGGGGTGTTCCAGATCAAGGCCGCGTTTGGCGGAGATCAGGGACACGGCCAGGGCGCGGCAGGCGTCGTCGGAGAGCGGTTCAATCTGGGTCCGGGACCTGGCCGCGGCCTTCTCATCCTGACGGTTCATCCCCAGGATGTTCGCCTGCAGATTCTCGCGGTAGGCGGCCTCGCCTCTGGCCAGCTTTTCCAGGTAGTGCTCTTTGTTGAAGCACACCAGGGCGGGCTTTCTGGGCGGATAGCCGCCGTTGGACTTGGCGTAGGCCGCGCCGATGGTGCAACGGCGGCATTCCTTGAGATCGGGGAACCAGGGCGGGACCAAACCGCCGTCCAGTCGTTCCAGCTCATAGATGTTCTCCGTGTCGCCCCGGTCGAGCACCTTCCAAAACTTCGGGTTGTAGTGGTCCAGGTCCCGAAACTCGGCGCGTGTCCCCAGGCGTTCGCGTTCGTCGTCGTTCACCGGCCGATTGGGGCCTGGCTTTTCCCGGGAAAAGTCAATCTCCTGCCAGACTGGATCCACGCCCAGTAACGCCTCGAAAACCTTGTCCCGGCTGGGGGCCTTGGGAGAGTTGCCGCCCGCAGCCTTCCCGCCTCCGGAAACTGCGGCCTGGGCGTTGGCCTCGCGGGTGGCGCGGGACTGCCGCCGGCTCCATTCACGAACCTCGCAGGTCCAGACGCGGGACTTGTCGTAGAGCTCCAGGGCGCGGTAATTCTCCGAACGGCCGTCGTCGGCCGGGATTGTGTGCAGGCAGTCGGCAAACTCGAATGAGAAGGCGTCGGTGTCGAAGGTAGGCTCGCGGTTTGCGCCGCCGACCTCGTGGCCGGTCTTGGGGCCGATGGGCCGGAACCCATTGTTCTGCTGGAACGATATGCGCTCGCTGATCCGCTTGCGGACGTTCTTGCGCTGCCAGTTAGGGGGCCGTCCGCCGTAGGTCTCCTCGTTGACGATGTTGGTCACCACCGCCCGCATTTCCTGGTGGTGGGAGTGGTGGGCGTTCTGGAGCACCAGGAACTCCCGGGCCACGGTGATGCCCAATTTGCCGGTCTCGACGTGCTCCAGGATGAAGTCGGGCAGGTCCAGGACGCGCAGGTTGTTGGAAAGGGTGGATTCTGCGATTTGCAGCTGCTGGGCCAGGGATCTGCCCGTGAGCTCGGTCTCGTCAATCGCCCGTCGGTACGCCCGCAGCGTTTCCATCTGCGACAGGTCCTTGCGCTGGACGTTTTCGGTCAGGGCGATAACGGCCATTCGCTCGTCGCTGAGGTCTTCCAAGTCCAATTCAACCGTAGCGCTCCCTGGGCCGTCGTTGCCCAGCTCTACGGCGACACAGCTGCGTTCCTGTTTAGCCAGATGCCAACAGGAGCGATTTCTGCGATGCCCGAAGGCCAGCTGAACCCGACCGTCGTCCCGGGGACGGGCAAGAGGGATTTGCAGTACGTCCAGTTGTTCGATGCTGTCGGCCAGGTCCTCAATTGCCTCTTGGTCGTATTCCAGACGGGGTTGGTAGGGGTTGTCGTCGATTTTGGCCAGTTCAATACGTACGCGGGTTTTCATGTGATAAACTCCTTGTGCCTTTCTTATGCCGCCCCGGGCTTCGCGCCCGAGGCGGCGTCTTTCATTTGCCGATGCGGCACTTTTTGGTCCCGCAGTCGGCGCAGACGGCCTTGACCGCCGGACGGCCGTTCCTGGTGGTGGTGTGCTCCGCGTCGCGGGACTCGGTCTTCTCCTTGCACTTGAGGCAGAAGATCGGGTCGGTCGGCGGAGTTTCGGATGTGGTTGTGGTCATCATCTCCGCCGATTTCGCCAGTTTTCAAGTTCAGATCGCGCCCAGACAGAGCTGGTTACCACTTTGGTTACCATTCCGTAATCCCAGTCGGAGGGGCGATTTTCTGACCGGATTGTGAAATCGCCAGCCCAAGAACACATGCTGGGATAGGCGCCATCGCAACCGCACGGGCTACTGAAACGAGCACGGAAAGGGCGTGGCTGTCAGCAAAAAGTCGACGGAAATGGTGGGCGCGGTTACTGAATGGAGCCATTGAGTACGTCCTGCGCCGCGGAAATTCCGCGGATGCGCTAAATTGGCATTCAGCGTACTGTTCGAGGTACCAAATCAAGGCGTCGAAAGGCGACGTGACGGCCGATTTGCCGGCAATTTCAGAAATTGGCCGGAGGGAGTCCCACCAGGCCACGGACTCGCCTGCCGGCCGCGTCTTTCGATCGGGAACGGGCCGGTTTTCAGGCAATGGGAGCGACCACAGCAGCTCCTGCCTCGACCTCGCGCAAAAGGGATGTGATCACCCTGGACGCCGCCATCGATGCCAGCCATCGGAGGTTTTTCACCATTCAGCGCGAACCCTGAAGCCCGGGATCCTCCGGCTGCCCGCCGCCATTTGATCTGCCCACTCGCCGGCGCCGTCAGGCGGAAGGCACAGCCCGGGTCAACGCCGCGCCAGCGGCAGCTGAACTTCCGCCAGGTCGGACCCGCAACTGCGTTGCGAAGGGGAGAAGAACGGCAGTGGCATCAGCCGGGCCAGCTGGCCCGGTGTTCACGCCCCTCCGGTAAGTCCCCAAACCTCAGCCGGGTTGCCGGCAGAATGTGACGCGCGTCACATTGCGCCGCAGCTCCTCCGTCATCTGCAGGGCCCGACCGGTTGAAGAAGTCGACCCCATCGCAGAGTCCAGCAACCAGTTCGGCTGCAATGCCCGCGCCGCCGCGGAGACCCATAAAATACGCCCGCAGCTCAGCCGCCTGGCTGACCCTCCGCGCCTTCCGCTGCGATCTACGCGCTGATCCCGCCCACCTGCATCAGCGCCGGAGGTCAACAGACCACCGGCCTGGCCACCATATCCTGCGCCCAGCCGCACCGGAGCGGATCAAGGGCGCGCAGGCGCGCACCCACGCGGCCGACGGTTTTCGCCACCGCTGACCCCAGCGGCTGTGTTTCGCATCGGCGGTCAATCTCACAGGTCCCAATGAATGGCGCAGGACATCAGGCCGACCCCCAATAGCGAGCCGGCGTGGGCCTCCAGCGTCAGCATGAGTCTGGGCAATCCCAGGTCGCTGGCGACTTCAAGAGGACACGGGGCGGGTCGCGGCGGCGGCGCATGAGCTGACGCGGCCGGGTCGGCCATGCTCCGGGTTCATGCCGGCATGGCCGGGGAGCGGTTCCACCCTCTGAACGAGCCATTGCGCCAGCGCCCGTGGCGATGGATCACCACCGCAGAAACCGATGCTCCCGGCAGGGCCTCCCGGAACCCCGCCGGGCTTGCAGGTTACGGGCGGCTTTTCCACCGTGCGTGTACTCGCGGGCGCGTCCTATTGGGACGACCAATAGGTGTCGGGGAGCAGCTCCTCCACCGGTTCGTAGGGGGCCAGGTCGTGCACCCTGTTGATGTCAAAATAGCGCGCTCGAAGGAATTGCCGGCCGTCGGAGCCGGTTATCGCCAGGGTTTCGACGGTGTACTCCCGGTCGTAGGTCACCGTCATGACGCCAAAGTCCGGGATTTCAACCTCGCGGACGTATCCATCCGGGGTTTGCCGCGCGTCCTCGCGCGGCAACAGGGAGAACAACATGACGTTGAACCAAAGGTGGCTGATGTCCTCCACCGGTCCGGTATCGACCTCCGAGGAGTTCTCGGGGAGGAAGTGCCACCGGTCCGCATCCAGGTCGTGGAGGTACATGCTGAAGCTGCTGGGACGGCTCACCACTTCGATGGAGCGCCTGATGGGCCGGGTCATATCCACCTTCATGACGAACTGGGCTGTGGGATCGCCCGCCGTTCCCATCGTCGCCCATCCGCTGACGGCAGCCTCGATCGGGTAGCCCCCCTCGGTGAACTCGCCGGGCATGTCGAAGGTTGCCTCGTACGAGACGCTCCTGAGGTTTTCGAGGACCTCCTCGAATCTCGCCTCCTCCTCCCCTGGCGACCGGTGAACCCGGGTGGGCTCCGCCGTCGGCGCCGGCGAGGGCGCGGGAGTCGGCGTCGGCGAGGGTTCCGGAACGGCGGTCACCGTCGGCGTCGGGAGGGGAACGCCGGACCCTGCGGCCGCCCCCGAATCTTGCGCCGGAGCCGCTGCGGTGGATACGGCGCCTTGTTCCGAGACCCTCCCGGGGACCGGCGTCGCGGCGGCCCCCGGGGGCGGCAGCGTGAGGAGGACCGGGGCGCCGGCGGTCCCCGGCGTCTCCACCTGGCTGGGCGCGCACGCGAACGAGCCGGCGACCAGGACCAGCAGAATGGAGATCAGCGTGAATTGTCTCAAGGGTCTTCTCCTCATCGGCCAACGCGGCCTTGGCGGGGCGCCGGAATTGTAGCAGTCAAGCCCAGGCTCCTCCCCCTGCTGGCCGTTGCCCATCTCCGGATCATGCGCCGACGCCATCCCGTACCGGCTAACCACGTCCCGGCTAACCACGTCCCGGCTAACCACGTCCCTGGGCCCACCGCCGCCAGGGCCCGCAACAATCGCGCGGCGCCTTCGGCCAACCGGTTGACGGGGCCCGGCCCGAAAACTCTCCGAATCTGTGGACCGTCCGGGCCGGGCCCCCACTCCCCGATCAGGACACGCGTCGCCGCAGCGCGGCGCCGGAGCCCAGGGCGATCACCGCCACGCTCGCCGCCAGCAGGATCCCCAGCCCCGGACCGGGCGCCGCGAATCCGCCCAGCGTATGCATGCTCCCGTCCAGGACCGGCGGCGTGAACCTCAGCAGCGCCAGCACGCCGGCGATCGTCAGCAGCGGCGCCCCTGCCCGGCGCCGGCGCCGCACCACGCTCCACGCCGTGCCCAGCGCCCCCGCGGCAATCCCGAACGGAAGCGTCACCAGCAGCGCCGTCGCCACCGGCGAGATCCGCCACATCACGATCCGGTCGTTCCCCTGCAGGGCGTAGGACATCAGGCCCACCCCAGACAGCGGCCCGGCGTGGGCGTCCAGCGTCAACCACGGAATGAACAGCGCAACCGGGCACCCCAGGGCCGCCATCACGATGCAGACCCGCCCGTCCATGGACCCCCGCAGCCGGCGCAGGACCCCCGGTCCCAACGCTCGTCCCCCCACGCGCCCGGCCGGTCGGGGCCGGCCGGGCGCGTCGGGCACTCCACGATTGGTTGCACGGCGTGTTTCACGATTGGTTTCACGGTGAATGGTGTTCCTCATAATCGGTTCTCTCCCTTTTGGATGTGTGAACATTTCATGCGGGATCAATTCCCGCCGAGGGCCGCGCCCATCTCCTCCCAGCGGACCCGCAACCGCTCCAGGTCCCGGTCCAGGTCCCGTACCGCGACGGGCAGCTCCAGGAGGTCGCGGCGGACCGCGGCGAAGTTGGCGCTCAGGCGCCGCTTGCTGATCATCACGTCCAGGTCGTGGAGCCGGTCCATGATCGCGCCCGCCCGGGCCCGGGTACGGTGGGCCTGGTCCCGCCAGCGGGCGTACACCCGCATCTCCGCCCGGTCCCCGGCATCGGCGCGGGAACGTTCCACCGGGTCCCTGATGCCCCGGGTCAGCTCGGCCTGCGCCCGGAAGTACCGCCCCGCCGCACGCTCGGCGTGCTCGATGCGGTAGCCCAGCCGGCGATGCTCCGCCTCCGCCCTCCGGTACCGGGCGCTCCACGCATCCCGCAGCGCCTCGATGGCGTCGATCCGTTCGTTGGCATCGTTGCGTTCATTGGCATCGTTGCGTTCATTGGCATCGTTGCGTTCATTGGCATCGTTGCGTTCATTGGCATCGTTGCGTTCATTGGCATCGTTGCGTTCGTTGGCGCCGCCGCTCCGGCCCCCATCCACGGCGGCCAGCGCCTCCAGGGCCGCCGCAACCTCGTGCCGATCATCATCGTCATCGCCGTCCCCCTCCCGGCCCGCCCCGGCCCGGGCCGGCACCAGGCGTCCCAAGGAACGCCCCACGTCGTCGGCCTGGCGCATCGCCGCGCCGGTGGCCGCCGACAGGTCGGCCCCCACGTCCCGCTCACCCCCGGCAATCTGCCCGGCGACGGACGGCGCCGCCGCCAGGCCGATCACCACCGCGGCCACCACCATCGCTCCCTGTGCAAACAGGTTCATCTCTATTCCTCCTTTCCGTGCCTGGTCCCGTTCTACCCGTGCCTCGTCTTGTTGTGCGGCGGGTTCTTGCCGCCGTGGTTCCTCCGGTACGTCTCCAGCCTCTCGGCCTCCCGACGCCGGGCCCCCGGCTGCGTCATCCGCGACGTCTCCTTCCGCATGGTCCCCCGCTTGCCGGAACGTTCGTGCTCGCCGGCCCGACGCCCCAGGTCGTTGCTGCTCCCGATGTACGTGATCTCCCCCCGGGACCCCCGCAGCGTGTACACCGCCGTATCCCTCCCGCCGGTCTTGGGCTGGCCGGTCTTCGCTTTGCCGTTCTTCGGGCTGCTGGTCCTGGGTTTGCTGGTCCTGGGCTGGCTGTTCTTCGCTTGGCTGTTCTTGGCCATGACATTTCTCCTCTGTCCTGATTCGGCCGGCGCGCCCACCGGTGGCGGCGCGCCGGCCACGTCTCGTTCCCCCGCGCTCAGCCCGGGGTTCCGGCTTTCAAAAAATGGACATTCCTCCTTTCCGTGTCTGGTCCCGCTCTACCCGTGCCGGGTCCGGTTGTGCGGCGGGTTCTTGCCGCCGTGGTTCCTCCGGTACGTCTCCAGCCTCTCGGCCTCCCGACGCCGGGCCCCCGGCTGGGTCATCCGCGACGTCTCCTTCCTCATGGTCCCCCGCTTGCCCGACCGTTCGTGCTCGCCGGCCCGACGCCCCAGGTCGTTGCTGCTCCCGATGTACGTGATCTCTCCCCGGGACCCCCGCAGCGTGTACACCGCCGTATCCCTCCCGCCGGTCTTCGCTTTGCCGTTCTTCGGGCTGCTGGTCCTGGGCTGGCTGGTCCTGGGTTTGCTGTTCTTGGCCATGACATTTCTCCTCTGTCCTGATTCGGCCGGCGCGCCCACCGGTGGCGGCGCGCCGGCCACGTCTCATTCCCTCCGCCCTGACCCCGGGGGTTCCGGCGGCGGTGGTCAAAAAATGGCTATTCCCCTCCTTTGCCCTCCAACCCACCGCAGGGGTGGGCGAGGGCCTTGTGTTGATGAGATGGGATGAGCACGCGCTCCCGGCCCCGGGGAAGGCGGGTCTCAACGACGCAAACCGCCCCGAAACCGGGCGCTCACAACGGGCGCTCGCAACGGGAGCGCCCCGACCGCATCCACGCCGCGTTCGACGATCAACGTCGCGGCGGCCAGCGCCGGACCGGTCCTGCCCGTCTTCCACGGCGCCCGGCGCGGGACCGTCGCCCCCATCGCCCCTGACCACTCACAGCTCCCGCCGCAGGCGGCTCACCACCACCTCCACGCTGTCCAGGCAGGCATCCAGCGTCTCCGACACCGGCGCACCCCGCCTCGCGCCGGACCGCGAATAAGCCAGGTTGTCGAACCAGGCATCCACCGGAAACTCCAGCCAACGCTCATCCGCCCAGCCCGACGTGACGAGCAGCGCCTGGCCGTACCGCAACTCTCGGCCCACGGTCTCCACCGCTCTGCCGGACCTCGGACCCGGACCGATACGCTCTCCGGACTGCGCCGCCCGCGGCAATGCCTCCCGCCCCACCGCGCGCGGCCACTCGCCGGTCCACCCGACGCTGGCCCTCAGGAGCGTCTGATGCTTGTCCCGGTTGCAGATGTCCCGGAGCACGCCCAGTCCCCCGCCAACCCGGTTGCCGCCAGAGGCATTCCACCCTCCGGGCCGGCGACGCGGCTGCACGCTCTCGATGTAGGCCCGGGCCGCGGCGCCCACCCCGCAGAGCCGCACGTCCAGCCGGCCCGGGTCCCGGCGGGTCCGGATGGGGAATTCGCTGTGCCGGCCCGGGCACCGGCCCTCACCGTGCTGTCCGGCGCAGCAGCCGTGGGCCGCGGCCAGCTGCCACACCAGCTGGTCCAGCGCCGAACGCAGGTTGTAGGCGAATTCCCCAACCTGTATCGACCACCCCAGGGGCAGGACGCACTCTCCCCCACGGTAAACCCACCGCCGGCCCTCCCCGCACTGCTCCGGGAGGATCAGCCGAGACCGCTCCCGGCAGAAATCCCCGGCGGCGTCCTTGAGCCGGCGCGACTGGCCCCGGGCACGCTCGAGCTTGGCGTCCACGGCCTCCAGATGGTTCATGCTGCACTCCTCGCGTATTCCGGATCCATGCTCAACGCGAAACGCCCGGGCATCGGGGTGAACCGTGCCCGGGCGTTTCTTCCGGTGAGTTTCGTTGCTGAATTTCGCGGGACCGGCGCCGTCTGCCCACGCATCCCTGGTCCGCTCCCGCGGTCCGCTCCAATGCTCCGCTCCCGTCGGCGGATCAGGCCGGTCAATGGGGAGGCGCCCGCGCAGTCAGATGGCCTGGGTGTTTCCGTTTCGCTGCAATCGCGGGGATGTCGGGTCAGCCTGGCAACCGCTCAGTCGGCGGACATTCGCTTCACGGACCGGGGTGGACCCCCTTGTCCCGCGGCCGGTCCTTGGACCTGGAGGTCGGCAGCGCGGACCAACGGACCAACGCCCTGGCCGGCGTGCGGCCGGACACCGACACATCCCTCACGTTCAACCGCCGCAGCCGCAGCCTGTCCCCGGCGCTGGCCGGGCCGGACGAGCTGGCCCAGGGCGCGGACTTCGTGCCCGGGCACAACCTCATCGACTTCGACCCGCCCCACCTGAGCGCCGCCAACCCCAACCTCAGGCAGCTGCCGCTGCCGGCGGCGGACACTTTGCGCCTCAACCCCCTGGCCTTTCCCCGCAATCCCTACCTGGTGAATAACCACCACCAGGACGGTTCGCTCGGGCGGGGACGCCGGAACGATCCCGAGCTGGACGCCCGCCTGGCGCCGGAGGTTTTCGCCGACCGGCTGCGGGCCTTCCGAGAGGCTGACCCCGACCTGCTCACCGCCTGGCCCTGGCTCACCGGCGGGAACGACGGCGCGGGGTTCGATCACCTCTTCGCCCAACCTGCGTCAGGCCCCGCGACCATCAAACGTGGCAGCGTACGCGGCCATTGATCGACGCCTCGCCGGTGCGTCATGCCGGACGCAGGCCGCAGCGGCGCTGGAAGACGCCGCCCGTCGGGAACGCTACCTCACCACTCGCACCAGGCTGGCCCACCTGCCCTTCCAGCGCGCCCTGGAGCAATTCGACTTCGGTTTCCAGCCCTCCATCGACGAGCGGCTGGTCGACGAGCGGCTGGTCAAGAAACTGGCCAACCTGGCCTGCGTCGCCGAGGCCGCCAACGTCCTCCTGCTGGGAACGCCCGGCGTGGGCAAGACCCATCCGGCCATCGCCCTGGCCCTCGGGCCATCGAGAACGGCCACGGCGCTTACCTCGTCCGCGCCTACGACCTGATCGAGGATCTGCCCAAGGCGCGCATCGAGCACAACCTCGACCGGCGGATGAAAGTCCACCTGCCTCCCGAGATCCTCGTCGTGGACGAATTCGGCATCTGACCCTACCACCGGGAGTCGGCCACCGCCTGCTTCACCCTGGTGTCGGCACGGTACGAACGCGGCAGCATCATCCTCACTTCCAACAATGGCTTCGGCGAGTGGGGCGAACTCCTGGGCGACAGCGTGACCGCCTCGGCGGCGCTGGACCGGCTGCTGCGCCACAGCCACGTCCTCAACATCCACGGCGAGAGCTACCGCCTCCGGGAGAAACGCCAGGCCGGGCTTTTCCCGTCCCAACAGCAACTCAACGCGACGCCGGAGGAGGCCGGCGACAACTACGCCGACTGACAAAGTCGCTGGACAACGACTCTATTGACACCATTCAACGAACCGTTTCCTACTCGGAAAGACGCATAACCACCTCCGTGCGGGAGATGTGGGTGAGCGGGGAACCGGCGCGCGTTCGGCGGGGCGCCTGCCGTCTGTCGAGTTAAGGCCCCGCCTATTGTGGCCGGCGGGGCCATCAGTCTTTCCCCGACTATCGCGGGGCTGTAGGACTATACAGCATACGAACGCCCGTGGCATCGGGGCCGGAGGCGGAACCTCACGGTCTGGCAAAGCAGGACGTGAGTCCCATGAGCACGCCCGACGCTGCCACCGCGATCAGCAGGTCCAGTCGTCGATCGGTGGCCGGCGGGTCGTAGGGCCGGCGGGTCGTAGGGCAGGTCGCATTCACCCCTCATGCGCTCGAGGCGACCGCACAGCAATCCGGTCGCCAGGATGCCCAGCAACAGGAATACGGGAATCGCTCCCAACATCAGAACCCAGGGGATGCCTCCCAACACGGCCGTCCATTTGAGGATGCTGAGCATGAGTTTGGCCCACCCCAGATTGACGCAGGTGGTGGCCACCCCGACCGTGACCCCGACCCACGTGGATTCCAGCGTGGATATCCGGAGCATGCCCAGCCCGCACAGGTAGCCGGCGGCGACCGGCATCAGAACCGGGGCCACCATATACGCGATGGCCCCAAGGATGATGACATCCCTTGGAATGAAATAAGGCATACCGTCACTTAATCCTCATCCACTTGACCCTCATCCACTCGACCCTCATCGCGCGTAGACCGAGATCGCGCAACTGGCAATAGCCCCTGCACCATGGCGCCACCACGATCGCGAACATCGGTCGCAGCACTGGCCGCACCACCAGCGGTTCCGCCTGGACTCAATGGTCAACGCGCCCTGATACCGGCCGCCCTCCTATTCCACAGCAAGCAGAACCCCCAGGCTGTCGCGGCGCTGGGAATCGGGAGCAGGAAATACACTAAAACCGACGCCCCGCTCGTCGCGAATTCATGCTGCTGATACGCGAAAGTCAGCCAATACCAGCCTATTCCAACGACAGCGCCCGCCATACCGCCCAACACCCCGGCCATGGACCCCACCCACCATCTGACAGCGACCATTCTCCACACGCAGAACCAACCGGCAATCAACCCCGGCAGGAGCGTGAGACCCAGCACGATCGGCCACGTCAGAAATATCAGAATCGCGAGCGCAGAGAGCATTTTTGCTCGACCCCCTGACCCGTATTGATCATCCCATGCGACTATACCGCGACCAACGGACGCCCGGATGCGACTTTAACAATTAGCCGGCCTCGCCAACTGGATGGGCATCGCCCGCGGACCACGGTTGCCAATCAGCAGCCTCCCAGGCAACCCGGCGCCGGCTCAACTCACCACGGAGGCCGCGCCGCCCGGCCCAGTCGCGGAGCAGGCGGCCCGGTGTCAGTGCGCCGGGACCGGAGCGTTCAAGAAGTCGGCCCGCAGGCTGTTCTTCCGCCGTCCTGGAGAACATCGCCCACCAGTCCGTCTCGCAAAGTCGTTGCACACCGGCGTTGGGAGCGACAGCGCCGCGTTGCGTCGCCCCGCGGATGTCCGATGATCACCGAAAGGCTCCCATGAATTGTCACGGTGAGGCATGTGCCCCCACCAGGCGCCGGTGATCAACCTCAGCCAGTGACCGGTGGGTCAATGGGCCGATCCCTGGACCCTCCGGATCCTCCACAGAGTGCTTACGTTGTACGCCGTGACCATCTTGGTCCATTCGGCAGCCGCGTTCATCACTCCCCGCAAAGCGAACCTCCGCATCCCCATGTTCAAGTCGCCGCATCATCCCGCACCAGGTCGCTCAACATGCCCTGGCGCCGGTTGCGGCAAAAAGGGGCGGTTCTCGTCGATATTCCCGACCCGCGCCGTCAATGTCCCCCTCGCGTCAAAGGCGCAGCTCTGCACTCAGACACGCGAGAGAACACGAATATCACCAACAGGACTCCGCAGACCACCGGATGGTTTCCCTTGCCTGCCGGACTGCTGGCGGTCATTGGGGCTTTGCTCTTGACTGTCGGCAACGCACCGGCTCCCGATGCGCTGGAAGGCGACGCCTGACCCATTGATTTCGGCGCCAATGGGGCCGACCCGCGTTCTGAATCGTGAGACTACAGCCTGCCGCTCCAGACGGCGTACGCGTACAGGCAGTACGCGGCGGCGATGATTCCCACCATCAGCCACACCGTGTGCATGATTCGGGAGGCCAAGCGGCTTTTGCGCATCTGCCTGGCGCGTCGGTCGGCTCTCATCTGCCGCGCAGCTTCCTTGACCATGCGTTGCCGGTTGATCATCAATGCCGTCTCCTGAGGCGAATCACCGCACAGAAACATAGCGTCTTTCCGGTATTTATGCCAAGCGAGCGACACTAAATATTTGCCGATTATCAGCAGCGGCCTGACTATCGCAACGTCTTGACATCCTTGACAACTATAGGAGCATCAGTCGCTTTTCGCTTTCCATTCAGCAGGACAGAATCGTAGATCAGCAACAAAATGACAACTGCGCAAGCTGTCCAGCTTCCACTCCCTGCTCCTGGACGACCTGGGCTATCTGCCCCAGGGCAACGAGGAGCCCGAGATCCTCTTCACCCTGATTGCCGAACGCTACGAACGCCGGTCGCTGGGCATCACGTCAAACCCGGTCTTCTCCGAGCGGGAACGCATCTTCGTCAATCCCATGGCCACCGCCGCGGCCATCGACCGGGGCGTCCACCACTCCGTCATCCTGGAGTTTGACGTCCCCAGCTACCTCACCGATGCCGCCCAGCAACGCGGCGAGAATACTGCGGCCGAGGAGGTGCGCCGGCAAAACTGCTTGACGCCAAATCGGCGAATTGGTTGACGCGCGACAGAGGACACCCGCGGCTACTTCACCCTGATCCAGCGACTGATCGAACGCTGGGGCCGGCCCATCGCGCCCTACGGCGACCTCGCTACCCGCCGACCAACGGCTCCAGCTTGTCCAGAAAGGTTTCGACGGCGCTCAGTCCCCGCCCCACCCGGCCGGCGCCGTACCAGTCCTCGTAGAAGTTGGCGTGCATCGCGCTGGCCAACTCAAAGAGCCGGTCGACGTCATCGTCGCCGGTTTCTGCCGCAATGGCGGCCACCGCGTCAAAGAGCTGCGCATGGCCGCGGTGTTGCCAGCCCCGCTGCTCGGCCATGGCCTTCACCGTCTGGGCGGCGGATCCCCATCCCCTCTCCGAAGCCTGGCGTACGTCGCCGGCGGCGAGTTCGCTCCTGGCCTGGGACAGGAGGTGGCGACTGGACTCGCCGTACTACTGCGTGGTCATGGTGTTCTCCACCAGCAAGAATAACATGTTGGCTGTTTCGGCCGACCGTTCCCCGGGGAACGGTCGGCCATGGTGGAGTTGCAGTCACATACCCGCAACACCGACCAGTCCGCGCGAGGAGAGCCGCGGCGGCGTTCATGACCAGCAGTTCCTCCACGACCTGGGAGATCATGTCGATGCTCCAGTTCACTACCGTGATCATGGTGTCCACCTTGGCGGGATCTGTGGCTGGCCGGGCTTTTCCCGGCTGCCCATAAATATCCGATAAATCGCCCCTATCAGACCTTTATGAGGGGATACTTTCCGGCGCCGGGAGGTCGTTTTCGAGTCCTTGGACTACACGCGAAACTTGCAGCAAACGCGCTAAGCGCAAAGATCAACCTCCTTGCTAATCTACCCACCAGCCACCAGTTGATACTGAGCACAGGCGAAATGCCAAAATGGCACATTGGCCTAATCACCCATTCGTGGTGACAAGTCACCAAAACTGCGGCAAGGGCAGGGAGTATGACGACAACAAGATCTGGCACGAGATGCTCGTCGGTCGGTTCAGTATCCCGTTGGGGACCTCGTCTTGGGCGGAAGCTGACTGTCGCAGTGCTCCCGACAAACTGTGCCGGCGGTAGATGGGCTGGCCCTTGGACAATACGCGAAACTTGCAGCAAACGCGCTAAGCGCAAAGATCAACCTCCTTGCTAATCTACCCACCAGCCACCAGTTGATACTGAGCACAGGCGAAATGCCAAAATGGCACATTGGCCTAATCACCCATTCGTGGTGACAAGTCACCAAAACTGCGGCAAGGGCAGGGAGTATGACGACAATAGGGTTCGCCTCCTGGAAAGGGGGCACTGGTAAGAGCTTGCTGGCATTCAACACCGCCGAGCGGGCTGAATCTGTAGGCTTAAAAACGCTACTGTGCGACTTCGACCCCCAGATGACCATCATCGAGCAAATTGACATCCGAAACAGCCTGAGGCCAGAGGCGCCTCGGATCGAGGTTGTGAAAGGGTCGCTCACCATTGAAGGGATAGAGGCGCTGAGACGGATATCGCAAGGCGACAAGTATGACCTGGTGATATGCGACCTACCGGGAGCGGACACGTTCACCATGGATCAGGCGTTGTCAGCCATGGACCTGTTGCTGATACCGATCACAGCAGCACCATTCGAAATTATGACCACAGCCAAACTGGTCCACAAGGGCATACTACACAACTGGGAGATGATTCTGGTGCCAAACAATCTCCCGGCTATCAAGGCACGACGCCAAATCCTGCTCACAACGCTCACCGGCATGGGTATAGAGATTGCTCCAGTGGCCTTGGTCAGACGGGTCAATCATTGGGATGCCACTCTAGCCGGGCAGGCGGTATGCGAATATGCCCCCGGAAGTCCAGCGGCGGAAGAAATTCAGACGTTCTGGAGTTGGCTAGAAAAAAGGATAAACATCCACAGCAAACATCAACCGGTGAAGGAGCCGATTCATGCCTGACGAAAAGGTGACGACGTTGGAAGCCTTGACGAAACGAGGTCAGCCGGCAGTGCGCGAGCTGGGAGAACCTGAAGCAGATCCCCTCCCCAGCGCGATTGAGGAGATGGATGACGACACCATCCGCGCTTTCCTGGAGAATCGTGGCTGGGAGATGAGGAGAAGCCGGTCGGCTTATGGGTTGATGTCGAAGGCCGACGACGTGGCCAATAAACGACGACTGACCGTGTACCTTACCGTACAGTTGCGCCGAGACGTACAACTCGCTGGGACCATTCTCGACATGAAACTATCAGCCATTGCGGAAGAAGCGTTCCAAGAGTGGCTGGACAGACGAGGCTTAAGCCAACCCGGTACTTGACCGTCCTCACAGGAGTGGCAACGTCTACATTTGTGCCTTCGGACACTCGAATGTGCGAACCATTTTTCAGAAGGTTGACAGCGCAAAACCGGGCGGTTAGTATCGTTTATGTCATCTGAACGCTTTGCTATTTTTAGCGCGTTTATGATAAATTTTGGCAGCGAAGGGATAAGTGGCCTAGCGAAACAATCCTCGAGTATGACGATGACGACCACGAAAGCGAAAAGGAAACAGGCGCGCGCCAGCGTAGATATCAAAAGCTACGAGCGTATTGAGCGCATCGCAGAGCGCGATGGGCTGAGGCCGTCGGAGGTAGTTCGCCTAGCGATTGCCCACTATCTGCGCGAGGTCGAACCGGATTGCGATCAGGATAATGGCGGCCAGCCCGGGCTGGAGAAATTGAACGGACACCACCCGTGATGACATAAAGAAAAGGCCAATCGACTTTTCCAGGGCAGATTGGCCTAGATACCCCTCTCCCCTAAGCGTAAAAGGAGTGCTTCGCCGGAGTGCCTTCGCACCCTGATGCGTAGCTCAGAAAGGGTATTTCATTGCCAAAGATAACACAGGGCAATCCGGGTAGCAAGTGCCCAAGCCTGGCGTCAACTCCGGGGTCGGTCCGTGCCAGTGAGCGGACGGGCGATTCGCGATGCCGCCGCAGACTGTTGAACCTCAGAGCGGCGTGATGCGGTAAGCCAATATGACACGCCGCCCGGATGTAAATCAGGTTTCGGTTACCAGGAACGGCAAGACCTTCGTGGCGTCTACCAAACCGCCCAGTAGGCTAGTGGCGGACAGGGTCTTCGAGGTCATCGACGAGCTGTGTGAGCAGACGACAGAACCGGTGTGGCTCATACAGAAAGAGTTGGCGGATTTCTTGGAAGTCGCGCCCCAGACTTTATCGGCGGCTATAAACCAGTTGAGAGTAGAAGGACGCCTGGAAATAATCCGGCGTGGTAACGACTATGGGTATCGGACCATAAGAGCAGACGTCCAGATGCCAATGATGGCGGCCATGTCCCCCAAAAAGCGTGCACCGCGGCAGGAAATAGACACGGGTGGTGCAACCGCCGGCCCGCGTACCGATATGAGCGCTCCAGAGGGCCAGGGACCAGGATCTACTGGAGAGCCCGACGAAGTACATCTTGACGAAGAGACCCCGAAGCGCGGGCGAAGCGCAGGCGAAGCGCAGGCGAAGCCAGCACGTAATACGGAAGAGCACATTTTGGAGGAGATGCCTGATAAACCGCGTCCAGCCGACGAAGCAAATGTTGATGGGGAGATCCCGAAGCGCGGGCGAAGCGCGGGCGAAGCGCAGGTGAAGCCAGCCTGCAATGCGGAAGAATCAAGTGGAGAAGCCCCGGCGAACCGTACCACTGATCCATCAGAAGCGTTGAAAACAGCACCAGTAGCAGACAGCACCTGGCTTGCAGTGCTGTCCGATATCAGGCAAATCCTGCCTGCAGGGCCCTACTCTGACTTTGCGGCACCCACGGTCGGGGTGGGTATAACGACCGACGAACTGGTCGTCGCAACACGGTCATCCTTCGCCGTGGAATGGCTATCTTTACCAATCCACCACAGCATCGTCTGCGATGCTGTGGCAAAGATTTATGGCAGCACCCTCCGTGTCAGGTATGTGGTTCAACCGGACAAGTGCCTTGACCCGAAGAGACAGGACCAGGAAATCAGTTCTACCGGGCCAGTCGAGAAAGCGCCAACGCCATGTCCCGAGTGCGGAGAAGGCACGATGGAGTTAACCACTTGGGAATGCATGAAATCCCTGCCTGGGACCACTTACTACTGCCGTGGTACAGGGAAATGCTCTCGCCTATGGAATACTTTGGTTGGGGAGTTCTATGGGCCGAACCAGCTGCAGTTGAACTACGCAGAAGCTCCTCGAAAACTTAACGATGCCTTGGCAGCGATAGGAATACGGTCGCCGGCGCGCGCCCGCGCGGGCGCGCGCCGGCCCGGCTCCCGGTTAACTTAACACTTATTATTAATATAATTCAATCTAACTAAGAACCGGGCCGGCTTTCCCATAACCCGATTTTTTTCCAGTATGCTAGATATCCTCCTATCCGAGTGGCACCGTGACCTGCTCCACCTATCATGCCGTGAATCAGCCAATTGGCCGATTCACCCTCAGGTAGTTTCACCCATTCATATCACCACCCTGAAAATCGGTGATCCCCTAGCATGGTCAGTAGATGCAATAAATTGGGACCCGCGGACAGGGACGACATCGTCAGATAGTGGTCAATATAATCTCGAAGATGTGCCCAATGACTGAGACGCAGGGAATGCCGTAGCCGAAAGGTTCTCTGGGACCAACATCAGTAGAACTCCACCGTCGTCAGGTATTACGACCTGGCGTAACAGTGAATGCTTGGATCTTTCTGGCGGCGGCACTATGATGCGCTAAATCGATTCAGGCGTGTTCACCCGTTGCTAAGGTCGGGTTGTCTCGAAGACGCGGCGACGACGGAGGAAAGTAGTTGGTCAAGGCAGCCACCAGCCTGCGTCCCCACATCGTGCAGGTGATGGCGAGGCACCAGGGACGCATCCTGACCACCGAGGAGATTTACGCGTTGGTGGCCGACCTGGGAGTGGCCGGTTTCAACCCCAGCGCGAAGCGGGACCGCAACCTGGTCAACCGGGAACTGAGCGACCTCGCTGGCCATGCCACCCAGGGCCACAGCAAGCCGTCACCAAAATTGATCATGCGGGTCAGCCGCGGCCGCTATCTGTACCGCGAGCCCGATCGTCCGATGGACGTAGCGCTGCTGCGGGAGTACCTGGAGCCGGTGGAGGCGTATGAGAAGCGACCGGCACGCCGGCGCGGTGACGGCAATCGCCGTCAAAGCGTGCCGGAATCGGTGCGGATGGCGCTGAGCGACGACGGGGAGCACGAGACCCGCAACCTGCAGCTGCTGTGCGGGTACTGCAATCGGGTGAAGGGAACGCAGGGGAGCCACGGGTTCCGGATGAAGATGGCGGAGTTGCGGGCCCACAACGTGGGGACGGGTGTGATGGTGAACGAGCGGGAGGCGGCGTTGACCGGCCGGAGGCTGGCGCGGTATCACCTGGAAAGTGAGGATGCGGCGTCCTGATGGCGGAGGCGGGGCGCAGTAACGGGGCGGGCACGCGAGGGCGAGGCACGTGTTTTGGTGTCCCGTTTCATCGGATCGGCCTGCTGAACGTCAACCGACGGCGACGGCGGCCCAGCGTCGTTAGGTGTTACGCCCTGCTGCGCTGGCTCGGGCAGCGCATTGCTCCGGCGGGTCGCGCGCCGACCGTCTCAGACGGCGTCGCCGGAGGGATCGGGGGTGTCGTAGTCGCGCAGGCCCTCGTTCCAGACGCGGCGAACGATGTCGGCGGGAATGTCCCGCACCTCGCGCTGCCGGGGAAATCCGACGTCGGGAGTGCCGGAGAAGGTCAGTTTCACCAGGTCGGTCTCGTCGGTGGTGATCTCCACGCGCAGGCTGGCGTCGGCCCTGAGTTCCTGGATCAGGTTGACCAGCCGGTCCAGGGCGTCGGCCAGGGCGAGCTCGGTTACGAGAGGCTTATGTTGTTCAACCATCAGATCCCCCACGGCGGAAGGTCTGCGGTGAGATTGCCCGTCCCGTCCACGGGCGACGACCGGCCCGCCGGGGCAATTGTCGCACAGGGGGACGCCCGTTCCAACGGCGGGTACGCATTCCGCCTTGCGGGAATCGTGCTTGGAGCGGTGAACGTGGCCTGAGCGCTGAATGACGTTACCCCGTGCAGAGCCGGGCAATCTCCCCACGCTCCGGGAGGACAGACGGGTGTCGGTGCCGGGGCGGTTGATGTTGACGGAAGTGGGACGGACTGGGGAGAATATCACCGGATTGGAAGGCAATAAGGAGCGTGGAGCAAGTCGGGGAGCAAGTCAATGAGCACGGCCAGCATTCCTGAACTGCGGAAAGCGCAGACTCGCGCCCGGGCGCGATTGGCCCGGGCGGAGGTCTGGGAACACCTGGCCGCGGTCAACTGGCAGCCCCGGCAGCAGGCCTAGGCGGGGGTTGCGGGAGCCAACCCTGATCCGCGGTCGGGACTGTGGTGGGCGGCGTTCCGGCTGGATGGGCCCGGGCCGCTGGGGATCCGGTGATGACTGTGGAGGCTGGCCGGGCGTTGCGGGAGGAGGCGATTGCGGTGTGGGAACGCGGGCTGAACCGGGCGCCCCGGGCGAGCGGGGTGGCCGACGATGGCGGCGACTCGGGCGCTGGTTCGGGCTGATTGCGGGGTTGGCGACGGACCGGGCAGGTCCGATGACGCTACCGGGTAGATTGGGGGCAGCTGCTGCCCGCTGGGACGATGCCGCCGGAGGCGATGGCGGTTGGCGCAGGGCATGGCCGCGGACTGCGAGGCCGCCAGGTTGCAGATGAACGCGCCGTCGCCGTTGCGGAAAGCCGCGGGTCGGTTGGGCTGGGCGCGCGTCGCGTCGCCGATGCCGTCGTGGTATGGTTCCCAATGCAGCGCCGAGCCGCCGGCCAACCGGATGGTGAGGCCCGACCCACGGAAACGCAGGTGTTCGCTGGTGAGCGCCAATTGTCCCCGCGCCGCGGATTCCCAGTCCTGGTCCGGCGCCTAGCGATCCACGAACGGCCGCGGCGGCGTGAAAGCTCCCGTTGGTCAATGGTCCAGCTGATGCGGCGAAAGGAACGGAAATTCAGCATGTCGATAGGTTCTTTGCCGCGGTTAGCCATGACCATGGCCTTGACTGTGCTGTCGTCGATCCTGCTCACAGCCTGCGCTGCAGCCGGTATGACGAATGAGGGATGCGCGGACGGGAGCCGGGAACTCGGGCTCGGCTTCTACGCGCACTTTGCGCCCGTCAGCTACAGCGAGGACGGGAGGTCCGGCTCCGCTGGATTCGACGTCCACCGGGGATACGAAGCCGACCTGCTGACCGCCCTTGAAGCCATGGACGGAGTTGGCGTCTCGTTCTCCAGGCGCGCCATCGGCGTCTGGGACGAAATCTGGCTGAAATCGTCAGGCTCTGATTTCGACGTCATCGGGGGCGGGATCACGATCCTGGAGTCGCGCACCCTGGATTCCGAGGGACGGGAGAGGGTGGTCTTCACGTCGGGACACATTGCCTTTCGGCAGTCGCTGCTGGTGCGCGCCGGGGACCGGGATCGCTTTACCGGCTACGAGGACTTGACGGGCGACGTGCGGGTCGGCGTGCTGTCCGGCACCACCGGAGAGGCGCGCCTGCTGGAGATCACGGGCCTGACCGACTCGGACGGGGTGCTGGCTTCGGGCGTGGAGGTCGTTACAGCCCGAGGGCCGGTCATCGCGGATGGGAGCGCGGATTACTTCATCACCGCCGCCGCCGAATCGAGCAGCCTGGCGGGAAGGCGTCATCTGCGTCCGCCGTCAGACGACATGCCGCAGGTGATATACATGGGAGAGGAGCTGGGTGAGATGGAGTTGCTCACTGCGCTCTCCGACGGAGGAATCGACGCGCTGGCCCGGGGCGAGATAGGGAATCTGGGCGCGGTGCACACCTTTGGAGACGCGTTCACGGTGGCATTCCTCGATGACGCGGTTGAATACGGCGGTTTCACGGTTGGCGTTGAGGATGCCGGACTGGCGGCCTGCCTGGGCGACCGGATTGATTATCTGACCGACGACATGAGGATCGGGTACGTCCAGTGGGCCCGCGATCCTGCGGTGTTCATGAGCCGCGCCGAGATGTGGAATGGTCGGTAGGGCCCTGCGATTCCACCGCAAGGGTGCGCCGTGCGGTGGTTCCGGAATCTGAGACGTGGCAACCCGGGTGTGATGGGCATTGGTCGACTGGAACCTGTACGTTGGGGGCTGGTTGGTTTTCGGTTCCGGGATCTCGGGTTATTTGCCGGGGATTGCGCGGCGGGAGGCTGTTTCCATGGTTGGGTTGAGTTTGCACGGGATTGGCGAACGGGATGAGCGCACGGGACGTGGCCGGCGGCAACGCGGCAGCAGAGACCGACACTTTGACGGCGGCGCGCCAGCGGGATGATCCCCAGGTTGGGCGCGTTTCCCGCAGGGAAGCGACGGCAACTTGCTGACTGCCCCGCGCACGGTTGGCGGACGTGGTGAAACTGGGTCCGGCGGCCGCTGGCGCGGTGGACCTGGGGAATGAGACGGGCGACGTCTGATCGCCGCCGGCACGCGACGCATCGCCATCCTGACGGTACGGTGGGTTCAGATCCAGGGCCGGCGCTTGGAGAACGCCTTGGCGGACTCGGGAGTGGGCAAGCCGCGCTGCTCCAGGAGCATGAGGGTCATGCGGCGGAACTCCTCCCGGTCGCGGCCGGAGATCACGGCCTGCTCGTGGGCCTCGGAGATGGCCACGGGATAGCCCAGGCCCAATTCGCACTGCCGGACCAGCATGGCGTGGCTGAGGGCCAGGAGCTCGGGGTCGTCGGCCAGCCAGTCGGGGACCTCGACGCGGGCGATCTCGGCGCCGCCGTTCAGGTAGTAGAAATGGCTCCACTCATGGCCGGTGGCGAGGCCCAGGGCGAAGCGGGCCGCCAGGTGGCTGGAGCGGTACAGTGGAGAGCGGTGTCCGGGTTCCAGCAGGACCTCGAACAGCTCCCGGTCGTCGCAGCCGGCGGCGCGGTCGCAGGAGGGCAGGTCGGAGCGGCGGGCGGTGCAGAGGTGGTTGCAGTCGGCGTCGCCCCGGTCGCAGAGCATGAGGCGCAGGGCGCCGGCCGCCTCGGTGGTGCGGGGCCTGGAGGTGTAGGCGGCGACGGCAACGGGACGCCGGTCGGTGGACGCCGCCCGCAGGCGGGCCAGGGCGGGCTGCAGGCGGTCGCGGATGAGCAGGTCGGCGACGTAGCGGGGGTAGTTGCCGCGCTGCAGGTCCCAGAAGGCCAGGGTGCCGTCCAGCAGGGCGAGGGCCGGGCGGTCGTCGGGCCGGTTTTCGACGGCGTCGGCCAGGCGCTCCACCTCCCGCACGGTGCGCAGCGCGCCGAGCAGGGGTCCGGCGATCAGGGTCTCGCCGCGCGCGCCGTTGGGAGAGCGGAGGTAGAGGTCATCGTCGTCCACGGCCAGGGCGGGCTCGCTGAACATTTCACAATCGTAGTTGGCGCCGTAGGTGATGACGCAGCCGCCCAGGTTGATGAGGTGGCAGCGCAGGGGCAGGTGTCGGTCCACGTCGATGTGGGAGCCGTCCACGGACAGCGCGACCCAGTCCTGGGGAGCATCCGGCGGCGGCCGGCTGCCCAGCAGGCCCTCGGGACCGGTGCGGGCGGAGATGTAGGGACGGCGGCCCACCGCGGCGGTGCGGAAGGCGGCCTCGCCGGCGGGCACTGCGAGAGCGCGGTCGACGGCATCGTCCAGGCGCTGGTTGCGGGTCAGCGCGTCCGACGCCGCGCCGTCCAGCGCGGACAGCAGCTGGTGAGTGGTGAGACCCAGGTCCAGCGCCATGATGACAGGGAAAGCGGTCGGTCAGGGCAGGACGCCGATGCGGAACTTCCTGGTGCCGCACTCCGTGCAGACGGCTTTGGCGGCGGGACGGCCGTTCTTCATGGTCACGACCTCGATGTCCCTGGACCCGGTCTTGGCCTTACACTTGATGCAGAAGATCTCCACGGATTCGGAGGGGGCGGTCATGGATGAAAACTCCGTGATGGGATGACATAATTCTAACCCATGGGGCCGCCGCGCCGGCGACCAGGCCGTCGGGCGGCGTCCTCTGGGGCACGGTTGCGTGTAGAGAGCAGCGGGGAGAGGGCAGCAAGGAAAACGGAGTGATCGGCATGGCGAGGATGAGCGTGGAGATAGAGGGCAGCGTCGACGAGGTGGTCGGGGTGCTGCGGCGGCTTGGGAGCGGGGGCCAGCGTGCGGCCGCGGGTGATGACGGCGGGTCCATGGAGACACCGGCTGGCGGTGGTGAGCAAACCGCGTCGGCCGCGGGGGAGCGGGTGGCGGGCGCGTTGGACGAAGCATCTCCCGGGGAGTGGACGGAGGCGCTGGCCTCCGAGTTCCTGTCTGGGCTGGACCCGATGGCCAGGCGGATGACGCGGCACGTGTGGCGTGCCGGCGCGGCGGGAATTCACCGGAGCGCCCTGTGCCAGCGCGCGGAGCTGACGTCGGCGGAGCTGCGCTCGTTGCTGGTGGGGATGAGCCACGCGCTGCGGAGGTTCGGGCGGCGACGGGGGGCGACGTTGTCCCGGCCGGTGGTGAGCAATGCCGCGCTCCAGAGCTACTGCGTAGATCCGGACTTTGCCGCGGTGGCGACGGCCCGGATGTTTGACGAGGGGACGACGGGCCGGCTGGCCGGCGGCGCGGGGCGCTGAGCGCCGGATCAGCTGGGAAGGCCATGCGCGGCCCGGGTCTCAGGTATCGGGGCCGGGGCAGCTGGCCGGTCCTTCCCAGGGTCATTGCGGGGCGCTGGCCCTGGCGCCTCAACGGCGAGGAGGCCCGCTGTCCGGCCGTCGCGCCGGACGACGTCCGGGACGTTGCGGAACGGGTTGGGCAGGGCATGCTCAACCCCTGCGCGGGCCGGGACCCCACTCGGTCATTGACGCGCCGGCCGGATGGTTTCCCGGGAAAGGGTCCGACTATTTTCGTGCTGATCCGATCGCCGCGACCTGCGTGATAGAATCCGATGCGTGATCCTTGGGCGAAAGAATATCGTGGCAACTGAGGGTTGGATAAGCGATGCCGTATCTGGTCGGATTGGCTGTAGTCATCGTCTGTGCATTGGCGTTCTGGCTTTGGTCCGGCACGCGAAGTACCCGCCGTGCCCGGGGCAGCGAGCTGACGGAGTTGCGCCAGGCGGAGAACAAGGTCAAGGTATCCGACCCGATTCTACGCAGAGACATCGACGTTCTGGAGCGATACGGCTCGGAGATGTTGCAAGACGCGATAGAGCTGCGGCGCGCCCAGATACTGAGGGGGGAACATCCGGACAGTCCTTCCTCTTCCCGGTCCCCGCGTGACCGGTAGGTCCTGTCCGGGGCTGCGGCAACGGAATGGATGCGCCGGATACGCTTTTGGAAATCGGCGATGCGGAGATCGGCGTGCTGTTTTCCGTGGCCGAAATCGACCTGGGCCTGCCCGATGCACGTTCGGTTTGGGTCGGCCGGAGCTCACACCCTGATGAATTCGTTCCGGCGCGTGTTGCTGTTGGTCCTGACCGTGGCCGTGCTTGGGCTGCTCGGTTGCGATAACCAACCCGACTCGCCGGCAGCTCCCACGTCGGCGTCGCCGGCCACGTCCGCGATGTCGGCACCGTTGCCCACCGTGGCGGCAAGGGTAACTCCGCCCATCAGTCCAACTACCGGGACACCTCGGCCGTCCCCTGACCTGAGCGGGACGCCATCACCGGCACCCGCCATCGCGCCGAACGTTGCGCCGTCGCCCATCCCTACTGGGACGCCGCCGTGGCCAGTGGAGGCGCCAATGGAAACCCGGTCCGGAGGTTGCGGCAAGCTGTGCTCCGTAGAATTCTGGGAGGGGGAAGTGACCCTGGCATCGGTACAGGCCGAGCTGGATCTGGGGGCGGATCCCCTGGCTACTGGTGATGAGGGAGCGACGGCTTTGGCCTACGCGCTGTTCTTTCCGCACAGCGCCGGGCCTGAGATTGTCAGGTTGCTGCTGGAGGCCGGCGCCGACCCGAACTTCCGGATCGATGACGACGGCATGACGCTCCTGCACGTTGCTGTAACGGTAGCCGGTTACGCCCTCCATCCTGGAACCGGCGAAGAGTTGTCCCAGGAGAGCGGCGACGTCTCGGCGGACCTGGTCGAAATCATCGAATTGCTGCTGGAGTATGGGGCAGACGCCGCGGCCAGGAGCGATGATGGGCATTCGGTTCTTTTTGTGTACCTCGCCATGTCAATGGATAGCGAGAGTAACGACGTCGATCCGGAAATCGTCGAGCTGCTGCTGGAACACGGCGCAGGGCTGAGGCAGGAGCATGAAAGCGACGCGATGGTCATGGTCTTCGCCATGCAGGCCGAGGCCAACCCTGAAGTCATCAGGCTCCTGCTGGAACACGGAATCTATGGCGGGGGTTGGGGTTACCAGGACAACACGCCGCTGCACCTGGCGGCTCATTTTGGCGCGGACCTCGAAGTCTTCGAGCTGCTCCTGGAGAAAGGAGCCGACGTCACTGCCCAGGGTATTTACGACCGGACTCCTTTACATGAAGCAGCGCTTAATGGCGACCTTGACCCGCAGGTTATCAGTCTGCTCCTGAACAGTGGCGGGAACGTGGCGGCCAGGACTGAAGGAGGCGTGACACCTCTGCATCTTGCCGCAACCTGCTCCGGGCCGAAGGTCGTCAAACTGCTGCTGGAACGTGGCGCGGACGTAACCGCCCGGGGTTACCGGATGAATACTGCGCTGCACAGCGCCGTGATCAGCAACCCGCATGGCGCCGAAGACGCCAACCTTGAGGCGATCAGGCTGCTGCTGGCGGCCGGCGCCGACGTCAACGCCAGGAATTACCGGGAGAACATGCCACTGCATTACGCTGTAGAGCATCAACGTCCTGACGCCGTTCACTTGTTGCTGGCCCACGGGGCGGATGCAACGTCGTGGAATGACTTCGGCAGGACGCCGCTGCACAACGCAATGCTTGACGGTATCTTAATTACCAACGGCCGCTCTTACTTTGCGGTTCTCGACATGCTGCTGGAGCATGGCGCGGACCCCAACGCCGCCGCCGCCAATCTGAAAACGCCATTACACTTGGTGGCTGGCTGGCACTACCGTGCAGCCTCCCCCGAGACCGTAGCCCTGTTGCTGGAGCATGGAGCCGATCCCAACGTCGCCGACGACAACATGCGTACGCCGCTGCACCTGGCGGCGTCCTCGGACTCCAAGGCGCTGCCCTCCCCCGAAACCGTGGCCCTCATGTTGAACGCGGGAGCCGATCCCAACGCCATCGACTCCAGACTGCATACGCCGCTGCACCGGGCGGTGTCGCCGCTGCCATCGTATCTTCTCGATAGAGTGCCCTCTGCTGAAATCATCACCCTGCTGCTGGGCGGCGGAGCTGAGGTCAATGCCACGGACCGGCAGGGAAACACGCCGCTGCATATGGCCGCGGCGCCGGAAGCGGGCTGGAACGACCCATCGGACGTCGAGTTCATCAAGGCGTTGTTGGACGCGGGCGCGGACATAACGGCCGTCAATGAGGATGGCGACACGGCCTACGACGTGGCCCGCCAGTTCGACGGAGGCGAAGCGGCGCAGGATCTGCTGTGCCCCTGACCGCCGCTGTCTCTACCGCCGCCCACTCTGACCCCTGCGTAAGGCGCATGGTTTGATGAGGACGCAGTGTCAGAACCGAGCGCCGGCCCCTCCCCATGCCACTGGCGGAAGGCCCACGCCGGGATGGAACGGCGCTCCCGTCTCAGGGGGCGACTTCGGGATGCACCTGGATCGGCAGCGGTGCCATAATAATTATTGCCAAATAATCATTCCTTTATTATAATCATTATAAACTACATCACAGGAGGCCACCCCATGGTTGCAGCTATACCGCGGCACTGCTCACGCACGGAAGAACCATTCCACCACGATACGCTACCGGCACACGCAATAGTTTCAGACCAGAACCGGTGGACGGACCAACTGGACCTGAACGCCCTGCGCCGGAACTCCCCCGCCTCGGACCCCATGGGTCCGGACTTCAACTATGCCGAGGCGTTCGAGGGTCTCGACGTTGATGGACTGAAACAGGACATCGAGGAGGTGATGACCACGTCCCAGGACTGGTGGCCCGCCGACTACGGCCACTATGGGCCGCTCTTCATCCGGATGGCGTGGCACGCTGCCGGCACCTATCGCATCAGTGATGGCCGCGGCGGTGGCGGTTCCGGCCAACAGCGCTTTGCGCCCCTCAATGGCTGGCCGGACAACGCCAACCTGGACAAGGCGCGCCGCCTGCTCTGGCCGGTCAAGCGGAAGTACGGCCGCAAGCTCTCCTGGGCCGACCTGATCATCTTCGCCGGCAACTGCGCCCTGGAGTCAATGGGTTTCAGGACCTTCGGCTTCGCCTTCGGTCGCCCGGACGTGTGGGAATCCGACGGGACCTGCTGGGGGCCGGAGGACACCTGGCTTGGAGACGAGCGCCACGACGCTGACGGGGAGCTTGACGAACCCTACGGCGCCGACCAGATGGGCCTGATCTACGTGAACCCGGAGGGGCCCAACGGCAATCCCGACCCGCTGGGGGTGGCGCGGCACATTCGCCAGACCTTCCGCCGCATGGCGATGAACGACGAAGAGACGGTGGCGCTGATCGCCGGCGGACACACCTTCGGCAAGGCGCACGGCGCCGGCTCCGAGGACTTCGTCGGGCCAGAACCGGAGAGGGCCGGCATGGAGGAGCAGGGACTGGGCTGGAAAAACAGCTTTGGCTGCGGCAACGGCCGTGATACATTCACCAGTGGGCTGGAGGGCGCTTGGACCAGCAACCCGGCGCAATGGGACAACGAGTTCGTCGAGAACCTGCACGCCTACGATTGGGAACTGACGAAAAGCTCGGCGGGCAAATGGCAGTACGCGCCCAGCGATGCCGTCGCAACCGCTGTCGTTCCGGATGCTCACGATCCGTCGCAGCGGCACGCCCCCATGATGCTCACCACGGACCTTTCACTGAGAATGGACCCCGAGTACGCGCCAATCGCCAGGCGGTTCCTCGAGAGCCCGGAGGCCCTGGAAGACGCCTTCGCCAGGGCGTGGTTCAAGCTGACCCACCGCGACCTGGGACCCCGCAGCCGGTATCTCGGTCCGCTGGTTCCCACGGAACCGCTGTTGTGGCAGGACCCCGTGCCCGACTTCAATCACCGGTTGGTCGGCACGCAGGACGTCGAGGCCCTCAAGGCCAGGATACTGGCCTCGGGGTTGTCCGTTAGTCAGCTGGTGTCCACCGCCTGGGCTTCTGCGGCAACGTTCCGCGGCACCGACATGAGGGGTGGAGCCAACGGGGCGCGGATCCGCCTCGCGCCGCAGAAGGACTGGGCAGTGAACGACCCGCGCGAGCTGGAGAACGTGCTGAGGATTCTGGAGCGGATCCGGACGCAGTTCAACAGCGTTCAGACCGGCAGGAAAAGGGTCTCCATGGCCGACCTGATCGTCCTGGCCGGGTGCGCCGGCGTGGAGCAGGCGGCAAGGAACGCCGGGCAGCATGCGCTGGTGCCCTTCGCGCCGGGGCGCACCGACGCATCGCAGGAATGGACCGACGTCGGCTCGTTCGCCGTGCTGGAGCCCACCGCCGACGGGTTCCGCAACTACCTCCAGGCCGGACATCGGCAAACGGCGGCGGCGGAGGCGCTGATTGAGCGGGCGTCCCTGCTAACGCTGACCCCTCCCGAGATGACCGCGCTGGTGGGCGGTATGCGGGTCCTGGACGCCAACGCCGGGCAGTCCAGGCACGGCGTCTTCACCCACCGGCCCGGTACGCTGACCAACGACTTCTTCGTGAACCTCCTGGACATGGACACCCATTGGCAACCGTCCGCCACGTCAGGAGAGGCGTTTGAGGGGCGCAATCGCCGCACCGGCGATCTCACCTGGACCGCCACCAGGGTGGATCTGGCCTTCGGTTCCAACCCCGAACTCCGAGCCATCGCCGAGGTTTACGGATGCGACGACGGACAACAGGCGTTGGTGCGCGACTTCGTGGCCGCGTGGGACAAGGTGATGAATCTGGACCGCTTCGACCTGGCGTGACCCTGCTGCCGCCCCGCGGCCGCGGTTCCGTTCGGCTTCAGATGATAGTGTGCTTGACCCTCCCAAGGGGCAATGCAACTCCAAACGGAACCGCCGGGCGCTCCAGGCTTCATTTGAGCAGGCCGGCGACGTAGCGGGGGTAGTTGCCGCGCTGCAGGTCCCAGAAGGCCAGGGTGCCGTCCAGCAGGGCGAGGGCCGGGCGGTCGTCGGGCCGATTTTCGACGGCGTCGGCCAGGCGCTCCACCTCCCGGACGGTGCGCAGCGCGCCGAGCAGTGGGCCGGCGATCAGCGTCTCGCCGCGCGCGCCGTCAGGAGACCGGAGGTAGAGGTCATCGTCGTCCACGGCCAGAGCGGGCTCGCTGAACATTACGAGTGCGGTCATCGATACGAGTGCGGTCATCGATACGAGTGCGGTCATCGATACGAGTGCGGTCATCGAGCGGTAGCAACCGGAAGTAGTGGCGGCTCACGGGCTGGCGGGTTCTCCCTCACCCGGCGCCTCCCCCTCGGGCATCCAGTAGCCCACCCGGGACTCGGTGAGGACGTAGGCGGGGTTGCGGGCGTCCTCGCCCAGCTTGCCGCGCAGCTTGGCCACCAGCGTGCGCATGGGGTTCAGGCTGGCGTCGCTCTTCTCCTTCCAGACGTTCTCCAGCAGATGCTCGTAGGTCAGCACCTTTCCGGCGTTGACCGAAAGCTCGGCCAGCAGCCGGTACTCCATGGTGGTCAGCTGCAGCTGACGCCCGGCGATGCTGGCCCGGCGCGCGGGGTAGTTGATGGTCAGGTCGCCCAGCGTGTAGGGCTCGGTCGGCTCGGCCGCCTCCCTGCGGCGCAGCGCCGAGCCCATCCTGGCGACGAGTTCCGTGGGGGAGAAGGGCTTGACCACGTAGTCCACGGCGCCCATCTCGAAGGCCCGGGCGATGGTCTCGTCCCGGCCGTAGGCGGAGATGAAGATGACCGGCACGTCGGCGATCTTCAGGATGGCCTGCATCAGGTCGATGCCGTCGGTGTCGGGGAGCAGCAGGTCCAGCAGGGCCAGCCGGGGCCGTTCCCGCTCCATGAGGCGGAGGGCCTCCTGGGGGTCGCCGGTGACCACCGGCTGGTAGCCCGCATTGGCCAGGGTGTCGCGGACGTAGCGCAGGGCCTGGGGGTCGTCGTCCACCGCCAGCACCCGCACCGGTTCCTCCGGTTCCCGTCCTTCCTGCTCCGGGGAGCGCCCTGACGGTGCCGGACCGCTGCCGGCCGGCTCCGCCGTGGGGATGGTGAAGGCGAAGCGCGCGCCCCGACCCGGCCCGTCGCTGTCGGCCCGGATGCGGCCTCCGTGGGCCTCAACGATGCCCTTGCAGATGGCGAGGCCCAGGCCGGTGTCTCCGCCCGGCTCGCCGGCCTGGGCCCGGGAGAACTTGCGGAACAGGCGGGGCAGGTCCTCGGCCGGGATGCCCCGGCCCTGGTCGGCAACCGAGAACTCCACGTGGACGCCGTGTCGCGCGGCCCCGACCCGGATCACCGACGCCGGCGGGGAGTGTCGGGCCGCGTTGGCCAGCAGGTTGTCCAGCACCTGCGCGATGCGCCTTCGGTCGGCCCGCACCAGGGGCAGGTCAGGCTCGATGTCGATTGCCAGGGGGTTGCCGGCCCCGCCGCTGCCGAAGGCGGACCGGGCCCGGTCCACCAGGGCGGTTACCTCCGCCGGTTCGGGGCTGACCGGCAGTTCGCCGGTCTCGATGCGGGCCACGTCCAGCAGGTCTGAGACCAGGCCGTTCATGTGGTCGGCCTGCTCGTCGATGATGCGGAAGAACTGGCGGACCACCGCCGGGTCCATATCAACCGGGGAGCCCAGCACGGTGGCGGCGGAGCCCTTGATGGAGGTCAGGGGCGCTCTGAGCTCGTGGCTGACCATGGCCAGGAAGTCGGCCCGCAGCCGCTCCAGCGCCTCCACCTCGGCCATGTCCTGCATGGTTACCACCACCGACTCCACCGCGCCGTCGTCGGAGAGGGTGGGAGTGGCGTTGAGCAGGGCGGTGACGCTGCTGCCGTCGGGGACGCGCAGGACGATCTCCTCGGCGTGGACCGTCTCGCCGGAGCTGAGCAGTTCGGTCAGGGGGAACTCCTGGAGGGAGACCTCCCGCCCGTCGGCCCGCTGCATGGTCAGGACGTTCAGCAGGTCCACCGGCGTCTGGCCGGGACCCCGCAGGCTGTCGACGATGCGCATGGCCTCCCGGTTGAAGGACCGGGGTGATGCGGAGGCTGGCCTGGCTCAGGCGGGAGAGGCGCTCCTGTAGGTCCCGTATTCGCCGGTCTCGCGCGTCGGGTCGGTCCAACTCAACGCCTCCTCTGGTCTGGAGAACGCATGAGGCGGGAGAACTCATGAGGCTGCGAAACTCTGGTCCTGGAGTTCCCCCCGAGTGGCCGGTCTTGCTGCGCTCTTGACACGTTGCCGGCGGGAGCGATTATGCCGCAATTTCCGAATGGTAACAATAACTCATGGAGAATAGGCTGGAAAGTGATATCAGAGTAATACCGGTGTGGTAATATGTATTACCCTTTACCCCAATACTACGGGACAGGATTGGTTGTGCATCACTTGGACACATTTTGATGTCAGCAACGGTGTGGGTGCCGGCGCCGCAAGGAATTCCTTGGCGGCGTCTCCCGCCGCCAACGCTATTGCGGCTGAGTTAACCCCCCTTGCAGGCTGACCGGGATACGTAAATACCAAAATCAGGTACAAAATTCGAATTTCACCAGGGTTGAGCACAGACCTCTCCAGGCCCTGGGAGGGGACGAAAGCAGGGTTTTCAGGTTGGTAAATCATATTCTGAGTCATCGACCGAAATGGAGGTCTCAACATGGCGCGGAAGCTGATGGGCGGACCATTCGCCGGCCACTGGCCGGCCTACCTGACGAGCATCCTGAGCGTCCTGGCGCTGACGCTGGCGTTGGCTCCCGCCCTGCTGTGGCTGCAACCCGCTGACCCGGCCCAGGCCCAGGACCCGCCCGCCAACAGCGCTCCCCAGTTCGACGCGGACACCGCCGACCGCAGCGTGGCGGAGAACACGCCCGCCGGAGCGAATATCGGCGACCCGCTGACCGCCGCTGATGCCGACGACGACACCCTGACCTACGACCTGGCCGGCGCCGACGCCGGCTCCTTCGACTTTGACCCGTCCACCGGCCAAATCAGCGTCAGGGACGCCCTGGACTACGAAAGCAAGTCGAGCTACTCGGCAACCGTCACCGTCCACGACGGCAGGAACGCCGACGGCGAGGCGGACGCCAGCGTTGACGCCTCCATCGCGGTGACCATCGCCGTGGTCAACGTGGACGAGCCGGGCATCATTTCCTTTGATGCGGCTACGCCGGAGGTGGGCACGCCGCTGACGGCCATCATCACCGACCCCGACGGCAGCGTGTCCAACGACATCTGGGTCTGGGAGCGTTCCGCGGACCGGGAAGGTTGGGAGACCATCCCGAGCTGGGCCGTGGCAACCTACACCCCCTCCGACGACGACGCGGGCCATTACCTGCGGGCGGCGGCAACCTATGCGGACGGGCAGGGCGACGGCGAGATCAAACTGGCTTTCTGGGCGGTGACCGCCAACCCGGCGCCGGCCGCGCCCGAACCGACGCCGGAGCCAACTCCCGAACCGACGCCGGAGCCAACTCCGCAGCCCACACCGGAGCCGACGCCACAACCCACGCCGGCGCCAACTCCCCAACCCACGCCGACGCCACCCGCCGAGCCTGCGCCGGCCAACAGCGAGCCGCGGTTCGCCTTCGACCACGATGTTCGCTATGTGGCGGAGAACGCGCCCGTCGGCGCCAGCGTCGGCGATCCGGTTACCGCCACGGACGACGACGGGGATGGGCTGCGTTATGGCCTGACCGGCGCCGATGCCGGCAGTTTCGACTTCGACATCTTCACCGGGCAGATATGGGTCAGGAGCGCCCTGGACTACGAACGCAAGGCCAGCTACTCGGTCACCGTCACCGTTCTCGACGGCAAAACGCCGCCGGCGAGGCCGACGACAGCGTTGACGACTCTGTCGAAGTCGCCATCAGCGTGACCAACGTGGACGAGGCGGGCGTCGTCAGCCTGCTCGTGGATGCCGGCGGCCCCCAGGTGGGCAGCGCGGTGGAGACCTTCCTGTTCGATCCCGACGGCGGCGTAACCGGCCTGACCTGGGCCTGGGCGCGCTCCGCCGACCAATCCGCGTGGGAGGCCATCGCCGGCGCGAGCCAGGACGCCTACACCCCCACTGACGGCGACGCCGGGCGCTACCTGCGCGCCACCGCGTACTACACCGACGCCGAGGGTCCCGGCAAAACCGCGCTGGCGACGACGGCCAGCCCGGTGACGGCCCTGCTGCCCGGCGTCACGCCGGAGCCCGTACCCTTGCCGCAGAGCCAGAACGCGGCCACGATTTCCGCCGTCGCCATCTCCTCCGCCCCCGGCGCCGACCAGACCTACGCCATCGGCGACGCCATCACCGCCACCGTTACCTACAGCGCGGCGGTCACCGTCGCCGGGACGCCGACGCTGGCCCTCACGGTGGGCAGCAACACCCGGCAGGCGGCGTACAGCGCCGGCTCCACCACTGCCACGCTGACCTTTTCCTACACCGTGGTCGAGGGGGACGCCGACGAAGACGGGGTGAGCGTAACCGGCGGGGACGTCATCACGCTGCCCACCGCCAGCGACACCATCAAGGTTGGCGCCGCCGACGCGGGCGTGGCCTTCAGCGCCGGCCTGGCCGCCCAGAGCGGGCACATGGTGGACGGCATCCGGCCCAAGGTTACCCACTTCACCATGGCCTCCACGCCGGCGTGGGACAATACCTACTGGCGCGGCGAAAAGCCGGCGCTGACCATCCACTTCAGCGAGCCGATCACTTTAACCGGAGACTTGAGTCTGGATGTTGACTACGGCGGAGTAGCCACCAATTTCATCCCATTGCTCGTAACGGACCCGGCACAGGATGTGACGGAAGTCACCTCCTTCAAGGTGGGCGGACCTGTAATCCATAGCGACTACTTCACCGCAGCAGGCATCTCCGTGCCCAGCGCGCAAAGCGGCGCCAACGCCGGGACAACCCTGGGAGACGTCAAGGACGCCGCGGGGAACACCGCCGACAATAGACTGAGCCACCTGGCCGGCGACACCGCCAAGTTGGGTCCCTTCCCGAACCACAGGGTGAACGGCAAACTGTCCACGGACACGGGCCTGCCGAGCATCACGGCGGCGGGGCCTGCCATCGTCTCTCGTCCGGTCAGCGGCGACACCTATGGGCCCGGCGAGGTCATCACCGTGCGGCTTACCTTCACCGAAGTGGTGGACGCCGACAGCGGCTCCCTGGCAATCAGGGTGGGCGCCAACTCACGGCTGGCGAGCATCCCCGCCGCCGTCACAAACACGACGACCGTTGACTTCAGATACACCGTCGTCGCCTCGGACGTCGACGCCAACGGCGTCAGCGTCCCCGCCAATGCGCTGACCTTCGCCAGCGACATCGAACGTTACGCCTCTCAAGACGATGCCCGGTTCAACCACGTCGCGCTGGACGACCAACCCGGCCACAAGGTGCACCCGTACCCGCCCTTCGTTGTCCCGTCCAGCTGGCCCTTCGTGCCGGAGGGGTTGGAGGTGGGCGACACCTTCCGCCTGCTGTTCGTCACCGCCCCCGAGGGTAGCGCAGAGGAGACGGGCATAGCCTCGTACAACGATTTTGTGCAGGGAGCCGCAAGGGAAAGCGCCACTCTGAAACCCCTCAGTGGGGGGTTCCGCGCCCTGATTTCCGCCGACCTCACAAACGCCCGGGACAACACCCATACCACCGGCGCGGGGGAACCCATCTACTGGCTGGGCGGCCCCAAGGTTGCCGACGACTATGCCGACTTCTATGACGGCCAATGGGATTCCCAGGCAGCCCATGACGTATCCGGTACTGCGACCGGCAACGCTGACGTCGAGGTGTGGACCGGCTCAAATTCCGACGGCACGCGTCACGGTGCAGATGCGGCCGGGTTCACCACTGTCATGACCGGTCGGACCTTCTACGGGGGGACCGCGCAACCGGGCAAGGAACTGGACAGCGGTTTCGATTGGGCCAGTACCTTCTCCCACCGTTTCTATGCCCTCTCCCCGGTGATCCGGGTCGGGCCCGCTGTGGAATGCGATGCCCCCGGCGTTCACGGCAGCAACCGGGGCTGGCGCTGCTACGTGGGCGCGGACTGGGGCCTTGTTCCTGACGGCCTCAATGCTGGTGACCGCTTCCGGCTGATGTTCGTAACCTCCGACGGCCGGAACGGGGAACTCAACACCATCGCCCCCTACAATACCCACGTCCAGGCCGCCGCCAACCGGAACCCCAGCCTCGCCCCTTTCAGCGACCACTTCCGCGCCTACGCCCACGATTGGACCGTAACGGCGAAGCCCAACACCCGGACCCGGGGCAGCGACGTCGACGCGCCCGTCTACTGGCTGGGCGGCGCGAAAGTGGCGGACGACTACGCCGATATGTTCGGCGGCAGTTGGGATTCCAACAGTCCCACCGATGAGACCGTCGCCGCGCTGGCCGCCGCCGCGCCGATGGTCTGGACCGGATCGAACCAGAACGGCACCAATGCCGCCACTTTGCAGATGGGCAACGATACCCCCAGGTACGGCAATCCGAAACTGGGCGGCAGCGAACTGGGCGGCGGCACCACCGCCAAGGCCACCGCGCTGCCCCTCTACGGCCTGTCGCCGGTGATGGTGGTCACGGACATCCGGTGCACCCCCAGCGCCGAGGCCGGTTTGGCTTCGGACAAGAAGGGGCAGCGGTGCGTCGTGCCCCACGACTGGCCGGCCATACCCGACGGCATCGGCGCGGACGAAGGCTTCCGGCTGCTGTTCGTCACCGCCGACCCCATCGCCGGCGACAAGGCCGGCGGCGTCGCGCCCTACAATGCCTTCGCCCAGATCGCGGCCGACAAGAACCCGCTGCTGCGTCCCTTCGGCGGCGCCTTCCGCGCCCTGGTCAGCGCCTCGGACGTTGACGCCCGGGGCAACACCAAGACCCGCGCCGACGACGCCGGGGAGAACGACCCCATCCACTGGACTCCCGCCTGCGACGCCGGCGGCTGCCGCGGGGCCTTTGCAATCGCCGGCAGATACGCCGAATTCTACGACGGCGCCTGGGACTACCCCGCCGGGAAGACGAATTACTCCAGGACTGAGACGGGAGCGGCGCAGGAAACGGAGGTGGCCGTCTGGACCGGCTCGGATGAGGACGGCACGTCCGACGACGGCAACGTGCTGAACAACGACAATCCGGCGACCGGTCGCAATCAATCCGGCGACGAAATCAACCACGCCACTGCGGCCAAAGCCGTCACCAATCCCATCTATGGCATTTCGCCCCTGCTCACCGTGGCTCCCGGTCCGCCGGCCCAACCCACCGGCCTTAAAGCGCGCCCCGGCGACGCCCAGGTGCGGCTGTTCTGGACCGACCCGGCCGACGCCGACATCACGGTGTGGCAGTACAGCCAGCGCGACCAGGACTACGACGATGGCTCCAATGCCCAGAGACTGGAAGAAGGTGGCCGGTACGATGAGCATGCCGCAGAGGGCGATGACCACCGTGATGCCGCTGAATAGAACCGCGCTGCCGGCGGTTGCCCCGGCGCGTTCAACCGCAGCGCGCTTTTCCAGCCCGCGGTCAAGCTCTTCCCGGAAGCGGGATACGATGAACAGGGAATAGTCTATGCCCACGGCGAGGCCGATCATGGTGATCATCAGCGTGACGAAGAAAACCAGTTCGAATGCTTGGCCAATGAGCGCCGCGATGCCCAGGGCTATGACGATGCAAACCACTCCTAATCCCAAGGGGATCAGGGACGCCGCCACCGCTCCGAAAAGAGCCAACAGGATGATCAGCGCCACCGGTATGCCGATGCGCTCTCCTTTCTCCAGGTCTTCGGTGGCGAGTTCGTTGGCCTCGTGGGCGATGCTGGCGGCCCCACTCATGAGGACGCGATACCCCTCCGCATGGTCCGCTTCCCGCACAACGTGGAGAAGTTGCTCGACGTTGCTCGTAGCCTCCTCCAGAGTTCCGGTCATCACCACCGGCATGATGGTGGTCTGCCGGTTCTGCGATACCAGCGACTCGTCGCCGGCCTGGTAATAGTGCTGTGCGATTGTTACGACTTCGGGGCCGAGGGCTGCAACGCCGGCGAACAAGGATTCCACGGTTTCCCGGAACGCGGCATCATCCACGGTCAGCGTGTCCGATTGCACGATGACGATTTCGGTAATGGGCTCCGGGCCGCCGCGCAGGCGACTCTCGAGCAGTTCTGCGGCCCGCTGGGAGTCCACGCCTCCGCCGAGGCGCAGTTCCGTCGTGGTGGCGCTGTCCAGCATGCTGCCGCTGAGCAAAACCCCAATGACCACCAGGACAACCCACAGGGCAATGATCAACCACGGGCGGCGGGCGCTGATGCGGGCCAATGCTTCGGTCATAGTTACCCCTAGTCGCCCGATAGACGATCTGTGGTTGGGGGCAAGACTGCACCTGGATTTTGAACGAAGGTCAGTCTAATGGTCAGAGCAGTTTGTTTTCAGGAATTGTAGACAGGTCTATTGCATCAGTCCAGCGGATTCGCAAACCCGTTAGGGTATTCCGATGATCGGATGCTACCAACGCTTTTCGCTCGTGGCGAACCTGTCTAACCACAAAACAAAAGTCCATCGACAAGCTCAGGATGAGCGGATATCAAAACCTCTTGCGCAATTCGAAAGGCTTTACGTATTAACGTCAGAGAACCAATGGAGCGACGAACGGGCCTTACCAGGTCCTGGTATCTAGCGTCAAACATCCGCAGGTTCGATGTCAAAGAGCAACCGTCAGCGGTCGCTGGGATGTAGTTCGGGTAGATTCCGGTAGCAACTGTCAGGCTCCTATAAGGTCACTGCTCCAGCGGCCGATGGCGACAAATAGGCCATCTCCAGGTCGAGCCGACAGATCAGTTGAAAGGCATGAGAGCCAGATGCTCCTATAGTTGTCAAGCCGGGCTGCTGGCCAATTCTCTGGAAGTTTGCAGGTTGGAGAAGATCTCGCGGGCGACGTATCGTTTGAGGCAACGCATGACTTCGAGCTTGCTCATTCCCTCTCCGGTTCGGCGGCGAAGGTATTCTTTGGTTCGATGGTCGCATCGAAGTCTGACTACCACGATGCGGTGTAGCGCCGCATTGGCCTGGCGGTCGCCACCCGGGTTGAGCCGATGCCGGTTGGTCTTGCCCGAGGAAGCTGGTATCGGACTCACCCCGCACAGCGCGGCGAAAGCAGCCTCGGATCGCAGGTGTTCCGGGTTGCTGCCAGCGGCAATCAGAAGGGTCGCCGCAGTGTCGGGTCCCACGCCGAGGATATTGATCAGGGTTGGCGATGCAACCCCGATGAGTCGCGCCAGTTCGGCTTTCAGGTTGCGGATCTCCTCGCTGAGCTGATGGTAACGGCAGGCCAGGGAACGTAGAGCGTACTTCGCCGCCGACACTGGATCGCTCAAGCGATTACTGGAATACCGCCCATCTCAGCCAAGCGGTCAGACCGCGGCAACACGCCGGCCTGACCGTAGAGCCCGAGCTCCTGGCCCACATCTCCCCCTGGGGTGGGCCCACATCCTGCTCACCGGCGAATACCGGTGGCCAAAACGCCGATGGCGGCCTTAGCGTATGGCTCTGCCCCTTACCGGAATCGACTCGAGGGCGGCTAACATCATGACCGCGATAGCTCTGTAAAAGTGTTTCCATGTATCCAGCATAGAGCTATCGAAACGCCATGATCTTTATTCAAACGTAACCCTTGGCCGGCGTCAGCACGCAGTTCGCCGGCCGTTCGACGACGCTGGAGCGCTTCAGCTCGAACATGGGCTGCTGCTGACGGCGGCGCGGCGCGGTGGTTGTGGCGTTCGATAGCGTGGGCCAGCAGGATGACGACGTGGCCGTGGTCGTAGGCGCCGACCATCCGAATTACCTCGGGGGATGGTCATGGCCCACACGTAGCGGCCGGGTAATCGGCGTCAAGGCAAGGCATGACGGATTACTCCGGCGCGGGCCCGTAGAGGTTAGGTCCGGCCTCTCCTTGCCGGGTCATCCACACAAATCCCCAAACGACCACCGCCAGCGTAACCAACAGGGTAAACATCAACCCGATTGTTGCCGGACCGAATCTGGCAAAGGTCAGGGTGGCACGGAGTTCATCCTCCGGCACATTCCAGCCCTCGCCGACTATGTAATTGGCCAGGGTGAGTCCAAACGTGGGCAAAAATACGATCCAAACTCCCCAGGCCAGTATGGCCCAGAGCAACTGCCACCAGCCGGTTTTGCCAATGTCATGCAGCCGGCGTGCGGAAACCGCCAGGTGCGGCAGCAGAACGACCAGCGCGAATATGAAGGCAAATAGGCTGAAGGGAGAACCGCCGGTCAGGACGTCGATCAAGCTACCCACGACGCCCAGGACAATACCGACAACGGTCGTGGCCAGCACCCACAACCAAAACTCGGCGCGGGTGGACCGTCCGCTGAAATCAACATACTTGCGCAGGCATACTTTGACCGATTCCTGGATGGTCATGATTGGCTTGCTCTGGTTCATGGAAAGGGGACCTCCCGCCAACCAATGTAGTTGGCATCATCCGTAGTTGCCGTCATCTCTGTTGGTTTGGTTCCGGCGGCTCCCCCGTGAACATCGTCGGCCGGTTGAACTCCACCATCGAGGTCGCTGTGGGCGACTCGGCGTCCGCGTACACGTTCGGAGCAGTTGCGGTTCGCACAATCTAAAGGATACGTTGGCGAGTTAGCCCCGGTTCTATAGAACCGCACGCAGACTTTTCGATGTGCGGTTCAGCGACCCGCGCCGTCCTTGGGATGCCCGGCCAGGAGAGCGTACGGGAGCCAAAGAGGCGCGGTGAGGATCGTCATGGACCGGGCGTCCCGGACAATCCGGCAGGCAGAATTCCAGGCGGCGTCCGCCGTCCGCATCGGGCGCCAGGGCGAAATCCGCGACCGCTCCAGCGCGGGCCAGCACTACCGCATGGCCGGGCTAAACCTGCTCGCCTCCATCGTCATTTACTGGAATACTGCCTATCTCGGGTCGATTCCGGTAGCAACTGTCTCTAATGTCAATAGGAATGAGCGACTTCTGGCTGTGTCATATCGCACCACGGCGAGCCGTGTTTGAGCATGGAGTTGAGTATGACCAGCAGTTTGCGCATGCATGCGACGAGCGCCACCTTCTTCGGCTTACCCGCTGCCAGCAGCTTCTGGTAGAAGTCGCGGATGACCGGGTTGTGACGGCTGGCTACCATCGCGCCCATATACAAAATGGCTCGTACTCGGGCGCGCCCGCCCCAGACGGCCCGCTTGCCCCGCAGGGTACCGCTGTCCCGGTTGAAAGGGGCCACTCCCACCAGGGCAGCAATCTGCCGGCGATCCAGCGTTCCCAGCTCCGGCAGGTAGGCCAGCAGAGTGAGGGAAACCTGTTCTCCCACGCCGGGAACGGTGCGCAGCAGGTCATCCTTCTCTCGCCACACGGGGCTCCGGCGTAGAGTCTGCCTCAGCCCCTCGTCCAAGTCGTTCAGCTCCTGTTCCAACCAGGCGATGTGGGCCTCGATGCGGGGGTGAACGGCGCTGATAGCGGTCCCCAGCCGGTTCTTCTCCGAGACCAGCATGGTCAGCACCTGATGCCTGCGTGCCGCCAGCGAGTTGAGTACCTGCGTCTCGGCGTCTCTGAGAGGACGCGCGGAGGGACGAACCGCGTCGGCGAAGTGGGCCAGCACTGCCGCATCGAGAGAGTCGGTCTTGGCCAGCGTACCGGTGGCCCTGGCGAAGTCGCGAACCTGGCGCGGGTTGACCACCACCACCGGCAGCGCCGCAGCAGCGAGAGCCGCCACCAACGGCACTTCCAGACCGCCCGTTGCCTCCAGCAACACCATGGCGGGACCTATATCCACGATCTGGGAAACCAGTTCCTCGACGCCGGTCTCGTTGTAAGACGCGGCCCATCTCTGTCACGTAGGCCGGACGGCAACATCCACCTGCGCCTTCGAGACATCAATGCCTATGTATCTCGGGGTTTCCTCCATCTTTACCTCCTGCGTCAGCGCTGGCCCGTCCTTGCACGATACGGGCTCGATTGGCCCAGGCAACTGTTCGGGCTCTTTGGGGACGGGTGCGGCGACCCTCGCTGAACAACGGTCTTTGATGACCAAGAGTTGATCGGTCTGCCGCACCCACTCCACCGCTGTGAAGTCCTCATTCAACATACAAGAGTTGGGGTTTTGAATTGGCCAAACTTGGTTTGCAGATGGCTGGCGTTGGGGACTGCGATTATGTCATGTATCTGGAGTGCTCACGGAAATTGACCTCACCACTTTCGACCGAGATGCGCTGCTGGGCATTATCGCTCAGCAGCGGGACTTGCTCATCCGGCAGCAGGCCATCATCGAGAGCTTGGAGAAGCGGGTCGCCCAGTTGGAGGGACGGGCGAAATCCGGCGGGAACCGCCAGATGCCCGGACTGAAGCCTCAGGCTGACCGGAACCAGCCCAGCCCAAGCAACCGCGCAAGCGACGGCCCCACGGCTTTGCCCGGGTCCGCACGATGCCCACCCAGCGGGTGGAGCACGTGGTGGAACAGTGTCCCGACTGCGGAACGGGGCTGTCCGGAGGCTGGACCCACCGCACTCGGGAGGTCATCGATCTGCCCCAGGCTCCGGTGGCAGTGACCGACGGGGCAGTCCGGTGGTGCATGCCGATGAGACGGGCTGGCGGGAGGATGGACACAACGGCTACGTCTGGACCTTCAGCACCCCCACCGAACGTTACTTTCTGCGACGGAACCGGGCCAAGGCAGTGGTGGATGAAGCGCTGGGCGAGGAGTTTGCTGGTGTGCTGGTCAGCGACTTCTACGCCGCCTACCATCACTACGACGGCCCCAAGCAACGCTGCTGGGCCCACCTGCTGCGGGACATCCACGACCTGCGGGCACTCTTGGCGCGGTGGGCCGATGCCGTCCACGATGTCTACGAAAAGGCCAAAGCCTTCACCCACCCGTCAGAACACTGCCGGCGCGCTGCCGGACTGGCCCTGGAACGCCGTCTGCTGGCCTGGTGCCGTCCCTACCTTGACGACCCATCAGCAGTCCAGGCCAGGCTGTGCCGCCGCATCCAGAACCACATCAAGGAACTCTTCGTCTTCGTGGCCGAACCGGAGGCGCCAGCGGACAACAACGCCGCCGAACGCAGTCTGCGCCACTTGGTGATCAGCCGCAAGATTAGTGGAGGCACCCGGTCACCAAGGGACCGACGCCAAAATGACCCTCGCATCAGTCTTCGGCACCTGTTGGCGAACTCAAACAAACGCCCTAGCCGAAGGCCGGACCATCCTGTGGGCCGACGAATCGGGGTTTTACCTGCTGCCAGCGTTGTTGCGTACCTGGGCGCCGGTGGCCCAAACCCCGGTGATCCGGCGCAAGCTGAACTACGACCATCTGAGCGCAATCAGCGCGATCAGCCTGACGGGAGACCTTTACCTGGCGGTGCAGGACCACTCCTACAAGGGGGCTAACGTCATCGGGTTCCTGGAACAGTTGCTCACTGAGGTACCCGGCAAGTTGCTGGTGATTTGGGACGGTGCGCCCATCCACCGTTGCCGGGCGGTCAAGGAGTACCTGGCTCGGGGTGCAGCCCGACGGCTCCGGCTGGAGCAGTTGCCTGGGTATGCTCCAGAGTTGAACCCGGACGAAGGGATCTGGCGATACTTGAAACGGGTCGAATTGAAGAACGTGGTTTGCGCTGGCCTGGGGCATTTGCGCCACGAGTTCTGGGCCGCCGCGCAGCGGCTGTTGGCTAAGCCTGATGTGCTGCGCGCCTGCGGCAGGGAAGTCGGTTATGTTTAGTGAACGGTTCACGTATCAGTAAATAGTTATCAATAAATCATTGTCTGTGATGATAGAATGCGGCCAGTTCTTGGAAAGCGTAAATGATCCGGTCCGTTGGTTAGGACACTCGCGTCTGCCCACTCGGCGACAGCTCAAAAGGACGGCACACATCATCGCGCCGTCCTTGCGTAAGCTTGGCGTAGTTTAGGGCACTGTGGCAAGTGACCCGTCTGCATCTTCGCAAGGGAGGTGCCACAGTGCCAAGCATTGCACAACGCAGCAATTCGTATTATCCGTTTGACCTGCAACCCAAGAAATCTACGCTATCGTCAGAACAGTCTGGCTATCCGAGGAAAGGTTCCTGATGCTGGCAAAGATAACGAGTGCGATGGTCGCCGTCCTTTTCGTGTCCGTGGTGTCCGTAGCTGTAGGCATGTGGCAGGGTTTCATTCCGGTGCCCGGACCGCTGCTGGCCCTTCTGGCCGGCGCGAAAGAGCCGGAGCACTCTGCGCGTTACTACCCGGCGGACACGCTGGTGTACGCCTGGGCGACGCTGGCGCCCGGGGGTGGCCAGCTGGCGGACATGATGGATGTGTGGGAACGGTTCAACGGTTACCCTGCTTTTGCCGAGTTGGTCGACGAGTTGAAGCTGGAACTGACGGAGGATACCGGGATTGACTTCGACAGCGAGGTCGTGCCCTGGGTAGGTCCCGAGATCTCGGCAGGTCTGCTGGAGTTCGACATCGAGCAGGAGGCGCTGGTTGTCGTGGCGATGATCGGGGTGCGAGATCGGGACGCGGCCGCGGCTTTCCTGACCAAATGGCGCAGGTACATGGCACAGGAATCCGGCGCCGATTTTGACGCCGGTTCTCACCGCGGCATTGGCACCTGGGTTGATGAAGACGCCTACCAGGCTTACGCGCTGACCGACGACTGGCTGGTTTACGCCGCTGACGAGAGCGCCCTCAAGGGGACGCTGGACCGGATCGAGAATAGCGGAGATTCGTTGGCTGACGACGTCAATTTCCTGGCAGCGCAAGCGGCGTTGCCGGAACGACGGTTCACTTCGTTTTACCTGAATTACCGGCTGGGCGCGGAGCTGTTGGATGACGTTGTGGGCGGCGACTTGGGCTTCCTGGCGCCGGGCATGATTGGACCGACGGCCTTTGCGGAGCAGGCTCCGGATTGGGTGGCCGGCTCCGCCGCGTGGGTCGAAAGGGGGATCGTGATGGAGGTGGCAACGCCCTCCGTGTCCACCTTCGGGCTGGAAACCGTTGAACTGGA